>CAJMOV010000279.1 GCA_905215125.1 uncultured bacterium
GTATGTCAATGGGCAGGAGGTTTACGGCGATGCGGAGTTCCGTTACGAAATCGATGCAGGACATCATCGCCATTATGGGGATGGATGAGTTGAGCGACGAAGATAAGCTGACAGTCGCTCGCGCACGTAAAATCCAGCGTTTCCTCAGCCAGCCCTTTACCGTTGCGGAGCAGTTCACTGGTATGCAGGGTAAATATGTCCCGCTGAAGGAGACCATCCGCGGCTTTAAGGAAATCATGGAAGGCAAGCACGACGACATCCCGGAGTCGGCTTTCCTGTTTGCCGGAACCATCGATGATGTTGTGGCCAAGGCGCAGAGCAAGCAGTAAGACCCTGCGAGTCGGCCGACAGAGAGGATGTGGGACAAGTTGGCTACATTTCATCTGCAAATTGTAACGGCAGACGGGCTGTTTTTTGACGGCGAGGCAGAAAGAATTCTCGTCCGTACCATTGACGGCGAAGTCTGTATACTGGCGCGCCATATTGATTATCTAACCGCCCTAGGACAGGGCGAGGCACGTGTAACTGTCGACGGAAAAGTCCGCAGGGCTGCCTGTATGGGTGGCTTACTGGCTGTGACGGGCGGAAAGGTCCGTGTTGTCGCTTCAACATTTGAATGGCAGGAGGACATTGACGTCAGCCGTGCGCAGCGGGCGCTCGAGCGAGCCGAGACTGCGCTGGCGTCGGAAACATCGGCGGACGATAAAAATTTTGCCAGGTCTGCCCTCAAGCGTGCCGAGGTGCGTCTGCGTGTTGCCCAAGACGGTAAATAGCAGCTGTTGTATAATAAACGCTTATCTGAAAAGAGCAAGGACCGTTGTCCCTGCTCTTTTTGTTTTGCGTGCTGTCATATCGCCTGTCTCAGGACAATACAATGGAAGCAGGAAACATATCAAAGAAGGAAGGGTTGTATTATGGAGCTGCTCAAAAATAAAGTTGCCCAATATACACTTGTGTCAGACGGCGCCTACGGGCAGGAAGAAACCCTAGAAACCATTGTGCCTGACGTAAACCCGGACGTACTGCGTATTATTTGCACAAGCTCGGAAATTTGCATGAAGGAAAAATCATTGCAAATGGGCAAGCTGCGAGTCTCTGGCGAGATCCGTTCCCGGATTTTTTACAGTGCGGAAGGGGATACCACAGTGTGGCAGGTGGAAGGCGTGACGCCTTTTGCCTGCACTGTTGATATCGAAGAAGCGTTGCCTGACGATACCCTGGTGGCGTCCTGTACCGTTATCACGGCGCAGGCTTCCATGCTCAATCCTCGAAAGCTGGCTGTCAAGACCCATTACAGCATCCAGGCACAGGTTTTCCGCCAGAGCACGATTGAGTTGGTCGAAGGGGTAGAATGTAAAACGGATGACGGCATCAGCACCCTGATTGAGAGCACCGAGTCCATGATGCTGACTGGGATCCCTGAACGCCGCGTCGTTATCAACGAGGAAATCCGCCTGTCAGGCGGCAGTGTTTCGGCGACAGACAGGCTTTACCGTACAGAGCTTACATGGACGACAGAGGACAAAAAGGTTCTGACCAACAAAATTATGCTGCGCGGCAGCGTCAGCATCAAAGCCGTTACCATCTCGGAAAAGGATGGTTTTTTGGCGCAGAACATGTATAATCTTCCCTTCGCGCAAATTATCGAAGCCGATAACACCGATCCCTCTGATGAAGTGGCGGTGATTTACAACGTTATGCAGAATGAATGTCGCTTGGCGTCAGGGGCGGACGGTGCGCCGGTGCTGCAGTGCAGCATTGTCGCCAGCGCGCAGGCCTTTGTCAGCCGTAAAATTCCCCTTCGCATTATGACGGATTTGTACAGTACGGCCTATGAGAGCGATTTTGACACCGAAGAGGTGGCAGCTAACGCCGGGGATGAGCGTCTCAGTGTTTTCGCCCCCATTGGCGAAAGCCTGCAGGCTGATTACCCTGCGGTGCGTATCCACGATTATGCGGTACGCTGTGAGTGCAGACGTCCGTCTCCGGGCGCTCCCTCCGCTGTGGGCTGGAGATGCTTCCAAATCATTTACGAAACGACAACGGGAAGTCTATGCTGCGTCAACCGCAGGATAGAGGCGGAGGCGCAGCTTGAGCGTCCGTATACCTGCGGCAGCCGTCTGCGTCTGGAATGTGCCGAGCCTCAGGTCACATGCGATGAGGATGGTGCTATCAGCGTCAGCGGAAAAGGGGTATTTGTCTGTAAGTGCCCCAATACCAAGGTGTATCGCCAGGTCAGCACACTGCGCGTCAATCATCAGGCATGCAAGGCGCGCCCTAAGCGCGGCACTTTAATTCTGCGTGCCTACGACGGAAAGGAAAGCATCTGGCAAATTGCCAAGAGATACAATACCACGTCGCCTGATATCATGGCAGCCAATAAAATTACCGGAGAAGGGGACTTGGCGGAAGGCAGACTGATTATTATTCCATACAGCAGATAGAGGTTCTAACAGGGAAGCCTGGCCATATATTTTAACAAAAGTATTCCGCAGGGAGGAATGTGCATGGAAAGCCGAAACATCTATGAGTCGATAGCAACGCGCACCAACGGCGATATCTATATCGGCGTGGTCGGGCCGGTCAGGACGGGAAAATCGACCTTTATGGTTCGGAAGGTGTATCTATTGCAAACCAGTTT
>CAJMOV010000280.1 GCA_905215125.1 uncultured bacterium
GGCCGCTCATCTCGCCGATGTCGGCGCCGGCGACAAAGCTCTTGTCCCCCGCGCCCGTCAGGATGACGCAGCGGACGGTCTCCCGATCGATGCCGTCAAAGGCGGCCTTTAATTCGTCCAGAACCGTGCTGTTGAGGGCGTTGAGGGCCTTGGGCCGGTTGATGGTAACGGTGGCCACGGCCCCGTTTTGCTCATACAGGATGTATTCCATATTTGTTCCCCCTTATCTCTCGACGACGGTGGCGCAGCCCATGCCGCCGCCGATGCACAGCGTTGCAAGGCCGCGTTTGGCGTCCCGCCGCGCCATTTCGTGCAGCAGCGTCACCAGGATACGGCAGCCCGAAGCGCCGACCGGGTGGCCCAAAGCAATGGCGCCGCCGTTGACGTTGACCTTCTCCATATCAAAGCCCAAATCGCGCGCTACAGCGATGGACTGGGCCGCAAAGGCCTCGTTGGCTTCAATGAGATCAAAGTCGTTGATTTTCAGACCGGTCTTTTCCATGACCCTGCGGGTTGCGGCGATGGGCCCGACGCCCATGATGGCGGGGTCGACGCCGCCCAGCGCGCCCGCCACCCATGTCGCCATCGGCGTGACGCCCAGCGCTCGCGCCTTTTCCTCGCTCATGACAACAATGGCGGCCGCGCCGTCGTTGATGGAGGAAGCGTTGCCAGCCGTCACGATACCGTCCTTTTTAAAGGCGGGCTTCAGCCGGGCCAGCCCCTCCGCCGTAATACCCTCGCGGGGGCCTTCGTCGGTGTCAAAAATGACCGTTTCCTTTTTCTTCTTCACTTCGATAGGGACGATTTCCTCCTTAAAACGGCCGCTGTCGCGGGCCTGGCAGGCGCGGTTCTGGCTCCGGGCCGAGAAGGCGTCCAGCTCCTCGCGCGTAATGCCCCACCTTTCGGCAACATTTTCCGCCGTAATGCCCATATGCACGTCGTTGAACACGTCCCACAGGCCGTCGTTTATCATCGAGTCTACAAGCGCGCCGTTGCCCATGCGGTAGCCATAGCGGCCGTTTTTAATGAGGTACGGGGCCATGGACATATTCTCCACGCCGCCGGCGACAACAATATCAGCGTCGCCGCTCTCAATGAGCCGGGCCGCCGTGTTGACGCTCTCCAGCCCCGACCCGCATACGACGTTTAGGGTAACAGCCGGCGTTTCAACGGAAAGGCCGGCTTTGATAGAAGCCTGGCGCGCGACATTCTGCCCAAGACCGGCCTGCAGCACGCAGCCCATAAACACTTGATCGACCTGCTCGGGCCGCACGCCTGCCCGCTCAAGCGCGGCGCGGATGACAGCAGCGCCCAGCTCCTGCGGCGGCACGGTGCTCAGCCCGCCGCCCATGCTGCCAATCGCAGTGCGGCAGGCCCCTGCTAAAACGATTTTCTTTGCCATGACTTCTTACTCCTTTGCCCTATAATCTTTCGTCGGCTGACGGCTGCCAATGGCGCAGCCCTCTCTTACTCTCTAGTCTACACCTTTTTTTTAATTTGTCAAACAATTATCAATATTTTTTTATCAATATTTTGTAAACGCCAAAATCTTTGTCGTCTTTCCCGACGCGCCCCCGCAAATTCTATGGCGCAACGGGGCGCAATTATGCCCGTATTCCCGGGATTGCCCCTGGAAAGGACGCCAAGCTCCCAAATTAAGCCGGCACCTGTTTATCCATATCATGTAATCCGGCCATACTGGGAAAATGCATGCCGCCAGGGCTTAAGGCAAGTGGCTTCCGCGGCAAATTATAAGCGTAGCCCTTCCCTGTCTCAGCCGCCGAAATGGAGGGCTCCTGCTAGAGCCGTCCCCTACCGTGCGCAATCTTTTACCCGCTGTTGAAAGGCAGGGCCGTTTAGGGTATAATATTGAACAGAAAAGGGCCCGCGTTTGCACCCACTGCGCGCCCTCGGGAGGACGGGAAAATGAAAAAAATCCTGATTTGTCAGCATGGCGGCAGCAGCAATCACGGCTGCGAGGCGCTGGCCCGCACAACGGCGGCCCTCATCGCCGGCCTGCCTGAAAAATGCGAGGTCACGCTTTATTCTTACCGCAAGGGGGACGACGAAAAGTACCTGCGCGACGTGCCTGGCCTGCGCATCGCCGGGCTTGACCGCCTGCCGGGGCGTTTTTCCGCGCACAACCTTTCTTACCACGCAAAAAAGCGGCTGGGCAAAAGCGCGTCGCGCCTGCCCATCACGCAGGAGTTTCAGCGCCTTGTGCGCCAAAGCGATCTTGTCATCGCCATCGGCGGCGACAATTACTGCTACAACCGGGGGGAGGGCTATTACGCCCTCGACCGTTTTATCCATGCTCAGGGCAAGCCCTATATGCTGCTGGGCTGCTCCATCGAGCCCGACGACCTGCCGCGCGGTCTTGCCGCCCATCTGCGGCTGTTCGACGCCATAACGGCGCGGGAAAGCATCACCTACGAGGCGCTGCGCGAGCACGGCGTCATCTGTGCCGTGCCGGCGCACGACACCGCTTTTCTCCTGCCCGCCGTTGAGGAAAAGCTGCCTGAGGGCTTTATCCCCGGCAATACCGTCGGCATCAATTTAAGCCCCCTCATCCACCGTTTGGAGGGTAAGCCGGGCATCACGATG
>CAJMOV010000281.1 GCA_905215125.1 uncultured bacterium
GACTCACAAAACCACCCCTTTATTTTTTCTACCGCGGCGTGTTGCCGCAAAAGATCCCTGTTTATTATAATATGATTTCCTGCTTTTTTGCAACATATTTTTTCGTTTTAATTCATCTTCTCGGTTTTACAGGCTTACAGCTCGTTCTGGCTGTTATTTTCGACGTTTTTCTGGCTTTTACATGATTTTTCATGGCCAGATAGAGAAAAGGGGCTGCCGTGTAGGGCAGCCCCCTCGCGCCGGTCACTGCTGTACGGCAACGGTGTTGCTGCGCAGAAAATCGGCCCACTTGCGGCAGTATTCGCTCGTCAGGTGCACCCCGTCGTTCGTCGCCTCGTCCGGCAGGCAGCCGGACTCGTCGCTCATCGCTGCTCCGACGTCCAGCCAGACGACATCGCGATCCTCAATAACGGTCTGAATACATTTATTATATAGGGCAATGCGGGTATTGTTATAAATCTCGTCTTTTTCCGACTTTTCCCTGCTGACCGGCATAATGGACTGGATATAAATGACGGCGTCAGGCTGCTTTGCCCGCACCGTATCGATCAGCTGTCCGTAATAATCAATAAACCTGTCCTGGCTTTTCCAGCCCAGCTCGTTGACCCCCAGCATGATGTAAACCTTGCCAAAGGTGTTTTTCGACAGTGCTTCAGGGATGGTGATGTTGCCCCCTTCTGCGGGTACGACGGTTTTTACCAGGGCAGTGTTGACCATCAGCCCGGTTGCTGTGTAAAATGTCGCCCCGTCAATGCCTCCGTAAAGCTCAAGCCCCTGCGTGCGGGAATCGCCGATAAACAGCGCGTCGTTAAAATATCCGTCCGGCGCAGCCGTCAACTGTACCGTCCCCGCCGTCCTGCCTGCGGCCGACGCGCTGTCCTCCAGTACGTCGGCCGGCATATCCGGGGCTTCAGCCAGCGCCTCAGGATAAATCAGCTCGGGCGGACGATGCTCTTGGGGCAGCTCGTCCTGGCAAAGGGGATCGATGGACGAAGACGCATGTGACAAGCCTCCTTCATCGGCCGAGCCGGGCCACGGCAGAGTGGCCAATACAGCCCACCCGCACACGGCCGTCGTCAGCCCTGCCAGGGCCAGCATCCGTTTTCTCCCTTTACGCCTTCTGATTCTTCTCCTGCCCGTGCGCATATCCGTTTCCCCTTTTACTCCCGGCGCGACGATTGCCTTCGACTTTATTCTACACCATCCGCGCTTATTCTTCCACCTCTTTTTTCGTTTTTTTACAGGTAAGCCCGTCATGTCCTCTGCGCCTCCATATCTCTGTCCGCAAATCTGATTTTCTCTCTGTCTCCGCGGGTGGAAGCCCCGCCTGTTCTCTTGTTAACCTAGTTTTAATTTGCACATTGTCCCGGCTTAGGGTATAATACTCACGACATTGTTATCTGTGCGGCCGCGCGCCGCAATCCGCCCTGATCAAAGGAGAAATACAACATGGCACTTTTTCGCAAGAAGGATCCATTCGGCACCGGCACTCCGGCCAAGAAGCCGCGCGGCCGGGCCCGCGTCATTTTAACCGGCCTGCTCGTCACCCTGATTTTCGGCGCCATCTATTTTTACCTGGCCCTGCCGCCCATCAACCTGCACGACCCGCAATTCTATGTCTTCGTCGGACTGCTGTGCGCCGTGTTCTGCTTCTGCTCGCTCATCACATCGGGCATGAGTATGGAAGAAGGCACGCCGCAGGAGTATCTATCCTTTATAAAGAAGCAGTGCAAAATCCCCCTTTTCATCGTCATTGCCCTGGTCGGCGTTTTTGTCGTTGGCAACGTCGTTTCCCTGCCGCTGCTTCGCGCCTCTGCCTACCGCGACCTGCTGACGGTTGAAGACGGCGATTTCGCCCGGGACGTCGCCGAGGTTTCCTTTGACGAAATCCCCATGCTGGACGAGGTCTCGGCCCGCAGGCTGGGCGACCGCAAGCTTGGCGAGCTGGCCGATATGGTTTCGCAGTTTGAAGTGTCGGAAAGCTACACCCAAATCAATTACCAGAGCCGCCCCGTCCGCGTCGCGTCGCTGATGTACGGCGACTTCTTCAAGTGGTTCAACAACCGTAGCGAAGGGCTGCCCGCCTATATCCTCATCGACATGGTCACGCAGGAAGCCGACGTCGTCCGCCTGTCGGACATGGGGCTGGACGGCATCCGCTACTCCCCCAGCGAGCTGTTCGGCCGCCGGCTTGAGCGGCATCTGCGCTTTAGCTATCCGACGTTCATGTTCGGTGAAAGCACCTTCGAAATCGACGAGGAGGGCCGCCCCTACTGGGTCTGCCCCAAGATTGAAAAAACCATCGGGCTGTTCGGCGGCACCGACATCAACGGCGCCGTTCTGGTCGACGCCATTACCGGCGAATCGACCTATTACAGCCGCGAGGATGTTCCTTCCTGGGTCGACAGGGTCTATCTCGCCGACCTGATCGTCGAGCAGTACGATTTTCACGGCATGTACGTCCACGGCTTTTTCAACTCGATCTTCGGGCAGAAGGACGTCACCGTCACGACAACCGGGTACAACTACATCGCCATGAACGACGACGTCTTTTTGTACACCGGCATTACCAGCGCCGGCAGCGAC
>CAJMOV010000282.1 GCA_905215125.1 uncultured bacterium
CGCCCCCGTTTCCCCCTGCCAGCGGTATTCGTCAAAGGAAATGGCTTCGCAGACGGCGCGGTAAATATCCTCCTGGGACAGCTCCCCCAGAGCCTGCGGGGACAGCAATAGCCGCAGCTCGGCGTCGATTCGCCCGGGGTTGAGACCGCACGCCAGGCGGCTGCGGGTAAAAAAACCCCCGTGCAGGCGCAGCGACGCGACAGGCGCTCCCGCTTTTTTGGCCAGGCGCGCGATGTGCGGCGCAATATCGCCGGACAGACCGGTCATCGACGTCTGCCCTTCGGGATAAATGCAGACTGCGCCGCCCCGTTTAAGCACGCGCAGGATGGATGCGATGCACCGCGGGTCAGCCTGAAACTGCGTTTTGGGAACGACCCCCATGGCATGTAGAACAGGAGCGAGCGGCGCAATGCGGAAAAAATCCTCGGCACAGACAAAGTGCAGCCTGCGCGGCAAAAGTGCCGCGGCTGTGACGGCAAAATCCACCATTCCCTGATGGGACGCCACGACCAAAAGCGGCCCCGTTTCCGGTATGGGGTCGGCCTTTTCCACCCGCAGGCCGCACCTGACGCGCAGATACATCCCTGCCGCGCCGGCCGCCGCCGTATAAAGCGGGCCGAGCGGCTCGCGTATCGCGCGGTATTTTTCCGGTTTCAAGCTGTTCCCTCCGCTCAGAAAGCCGGGCCGGCTGCTGCGGCCCGGATGTCTATACTATACTTCATTTTGCCCCTTTTGTAAATCGTCCATGCAAAAAGCGGCCGGCCGACGGCCATCCGCTTTCCCTATTTTCTGCGGCGCACCGCGCGGCTTTTGAGCACGACGCATCCCTTTTTGACGTAATGCCGCCAGCCTGAACAGACCCCGGCAGGTCTTCCCGTACCGGCCGGCGGCGGCACGCACGCCTGATCTGCCTTCCCACCATGCGACAGCAGGACGGAAAACTGCAGGCCGCCGATTATCCTGTACCGCAGCAGGGCGTCGCCGCCCTCTTCTCTCTGTCAGTACGCGCCAAACTGCCGCTTCATTGGCGCGTACAGGACCTTCTCCATCTCCCGTTCGCTCATCAGCCCCTGTTCAGAGGCCAAGAGCACAATGTCGGTCGTTCAGTCCTCGCTTCGCCGTCCGCCGTTTTCTCTGCATCCGATTGCTGAGCTTGCTTTAAAGCCAAATCATGCTTATAATATTTTCCATACAAAGCGGCAAACGGAAAAAGTTGTTTGCTATTGTATGTCTTGACGGCATACAGCGCGGCAGGAAAACGGCAGCCCATTTGTTGGAGCTTATTTTTCCAGAGTAATTCATTCAAAAAAATCCTGACTTGTTTAATGCTGTTATCACATGGAAAGGAAAATCGTCATGACTGAAAAACGCATCACCGCCCCGGAAGGGGAAGCCTATGACCGCGCCCTGCAGCTGTATAGCGTGAGCTTTCCCCTGCACGAGCAGCGCCTGCCGGCGGATCAGGCCGCCGTGCTTTGCGAAACGGATTACCATTTCACTTCCCTGTGGGATGGGGAAACTTTTTGCGGCCTTGTCCTGTACTGGGAAAGACCGTCTTTTATCTATGTCGAGCATTTTGCCATTGAGCCATGCCTGCGCGGGGGCGGATACGGCACTTCCGCCCTGCGTGCGCTGTGCTCACAGGGCAAGTCGGTCATTCTGGAAATTGATCCGCCTGTCGACGAAGTTTCGCGCCGCCGCCTGCGGTTTTACGAAAGGGCAGGCTTTGTGCAAAACAGCTTTGAGCATGTCCATCCCCCCTACCGTCCTGGCTTTTCCGGCCACGCCCTGTGCGTGCTGTCCTGTCCCCACGCGCTGGACAAGGATCTCTATACGGAATTTTTCCAATACCTGCGTGATACCGTCATGGCACACGGCAAAAAATAGGGGCTTTTGCCGTTTTTTCTTTGTGCGCACGGCTTTGTGTGGTATACTGTTGATATCCTGACATAAAGAGGTGTGCCGCTATGGACGTTATTAAAACTGCGTTGGCTTCCCTGTCGCTCGGCGTTGTTTTGCAGCTGGCCCTGACCGTGGTGCTGGCGCTCATCGCCATCAAGTATGTCGGCAGGCTGATGGCGCGCGCGCTGGAAAAATCCACCCTTGACCCCAGCGTCAAGTCGCTGGCTGTCAGCGTTTTGCGGGGCCTTTTATATTTTGTGCTGGTTCTTATCCTGGCGCAGCAGCTGAACATCCCGGTCACCAGCCTGGTGACGCTGCTGGGCGCTTTTGGCCTGGCTGTCTCGCTGGCGCTGCAAAACAGCCTAGCCAACCTGGCGGGGGGGATTTTTATCTTGGTGACCAAGCCCTTTTCCACCGGCGACTATATCGAGGTAACCGGCGGCGCGGAGGGTACCGTTGATTCTATCGGCTTTATTTACACCATCGTCAAGACGGTGGACAACCGCCGCATCTACCTGCCCAACGGCTCTATTTCTGCCGATAAAATCACCAATTACTCGGCTGAGGAAAACCGCCGGCTGGAAATAACCTTTCCCGTCAGCTACGGCTGCGACGCCGCCGCGGCTCGTAGCCTGATTGAAGAAACGCTTCTACTGGACAGGCGCATCATGCGCGACCC
>CAJMOV010000283.1 GCA_905215125.1 uncultured bacterium
CCTCCGTGAAATCGAACAGACGCAGGCATAAAAAAACGCCCCCATACGGGGGCGGACTAAAACGGGTCTGACGCAACCCAGACGGCCCAGGCGAGCATAACGGCAGTTATGACGAGTGTAATGAAAATCCCCGGGACAGAGAATAAGGAGATGAGCGGCGTCAAAAGGACCGTCAGTAAAAAAACGACGCACAGGAAAGCGGCTGCCCATATAAAAATGAGCGACTTGCGGCAGGCGCGCCAAAACCGATAGGGAGCTGATGCGGCGACAGCGTTGAGGCTTTCAAGCTCGGCAGTTTTTTCTCTGAGCCGTGCAAGCAGCTCATCGAGAAAGGGATTCTTGCCGGGAACGACAGGGGTGTTCATGGGATAAACCGAAATGACATCCAGCAGGGAGTTCAGTTCAGAAACCAGCGCATCACGCCGTTCGTCCAGCGTCATTACAAGGCCCCCTTTCATTCATTAATTAGAGTATACCAGAATTTTACGGCACGTCAACGGGAGGTGATGAAATGCCGGAAGAGGTAGGAATTGTCATGAAATTGTATGACCAGTTCAGTCCAACGCTGAAGACCATTTCAAAGAACTCCAAAGCCTTCTGCAAAGACATGGATGATTGGGAAGAAGGAATTAAAAGTTTTGGCAAGGCACAGGAAGAACTGGTCAAGCATTCGGCGAAGCTGATAATGGCGTTGAAAGAAGCAGATGAAAAAGTTAAAGACGCGCAGAAAAGCTACCGGAAGCTCAGGGATGAGACGAGCCGCGGCGCTCTGGAAGACGCCATCGAGGAACAGGCCAGGCTGAAAAATGAGCTGAAAGAGACTGAGGTCGTCATTAAAAACAACATCGCGGGATATGACCAGATGTACAAGCAGATGAGAAATGCAGCCGAGGCGGCAGGCCGGGCCAATAACCGTGCTGATGGAAATAATGGCGGCAGAGGCGGTATCAGTTCGGGAAACAGCACAGACGGCGGCCTTGCCGGGTTTGCAAAGTCACTGCTTACCGCAGGTATCGGACAGATGGTAGCAGATGATTTGGGACAGCTGGGGAGCGTTTATTTCAGCAGCGCAGTTGGTGAGCCGGAAGCACGACAGATATCCTCGATGCTGTCCGGCATAATCTCCGGCGGGACAATGGGCGCAATGGCAGGACCATGGGGGATTCTCGGCGGCGCAGTGATTGGCGGTATATCGGGAACAGCGGCAGGGTGGAGCGAAATCTATCAGGCCGAGGACGACGCCTTCAAGGCGTATTACCGGGGCCTGTATGAAGCAGGGGAGAGCGCGCGGGCAGAGAGCCTGACGGCGGGCATTGATACGGCGTCGCAGCGGGAGCTGGACGCCATTGCCTTCAACAAGCTGCTGGGCGAAGGCGTGGGGGACGAGTCCCTCCGGGACCTGCGAAAGCTGGCGGCGGAGACGCCGCTGGAGTACAGCGACCTGACGGGGATGTCGCGTGCGCTGGCGACGGGGTTCGGGGACAGCCCGGAGCGGATGCTGGAGCTGATGCAGGCCATCGGCGACGCGGGCAGCGCCGTCGGCGTGACGGCGAGCGACATGACCATGATGGCCCAGGCGATGAGCCGCATGCAGGGCAGCGGCAAGGCGACGCTGGAGTACCTGAATATCCTGCAGGAGCGTGGCGTCAACGTCATCGGCATGCTGGCGGAGGCATACGGCAAGACGCAGGGGCAAATCTACGACCTCATTTCCAAGGGGGAAATCGACGGACGAAAAGCGGTGGACATCATCCAGGCGGGCATGGAGGGGGATACCTACCGCGGTGCGATGGAGACCATGGCGCAGACTTTCAGCGGGCTGACGTCGACGCTGGAGGACACGATGACGGAGCTGGACAACGCGCGGGGCGAGGGGTACACGGACGAGCGCAAGGCGGGGCTGACGGCGGAAATCGACGCCTACGGCGGCGCTTTGGGCGACGCCGTACAGCAGCTTAACCGCATATCCGGACAGAACGAAGCCGTCCTGGAAAATCTGTCGGAGCAGTATACGCGCGAAGCGCTTTCCGCCGTTCTGCTGGGCGAGGACACGACGCTGTTTGGCGAAAAACAGCAGGCCGACCTGGAGCGGATGCGCGACGAGTACATGCATGCCAGCGAGCTATATGCGGCAGGAAATGAGGAAGCCGGGCTGGAAATGGAAAGCCTGGCACGGGAGGCAAAGAGCCTGGCAACGGCGGCGTATGAGAATAGTGAAGAATACAAGAAGGTCAGGGAGACCGAGCTTGACCTGATTGGAGCCATACGCGAAAACACAGCGGCGCTTGACAGCTGGAGGCATGAATATAATACGCAGCGGGAGTATTCCAAAGGGCTGGCAAATCTGCCGGGCTCAGAGTGGTCGGGCCCTAACGCCGAGAAGGCATTGCGGGAATACCTGGAGGCCAACGATACGGGTGCGACGAGAATCAGCTATGGGGATATAAAGTCAGCGGGCTTTCAGACGGAGGATGAACTGAGGAATGCGCTGATAAGCAGCTATCCGGGTTCGCACGCGGCGGGGCTGCGGCGTGTGCCGTACGACGGATACGCAGCCATATTGCAT
>CAJMOV010000284.1 GCA_905215125.1 uncultured bacterium
GGATTTCTTTCATTAAGCAAAATAAAAAAGCCCCGTCGGGGCTTTTTTGCAGCAATATTTACAGCGTCTGCGCCTGGCCAAGCTGGCGCTTTTGCGTTTCACGGCGCAGGAACCATAGGAAGAGCGTCAGGACGACGACGCCCTTTAAGATGCTGGAAATGGTAATGCTCCACCAGATGCCGCTCAGGCCGAGGGCCGTTGCCGACAGCACCATGGCCATGGGCACGCGCGCCGCCGTCAGCACAATGCTGGTGATAGATGGCGGCAGCGTTTTGCCAAAGCCGGAGAAAGCGCCCGTCGTCATGATTTCCACACAGGAAAACAACTGGGAGAAGCCGAGGATGACAAGATAATCAATTCCGATGGGCAGCGCTTCCGGTTCGCGGATAAATATACGGAAAATAGGCGCCGCCGCAAAAATAAGCAGCAGGGATGTGAACACGCCCCAGATCGACATGACGACAAGGGCGTCGCGGAAGCCCCGCTTGGCGCGGTTGAAATTACCCGCGCCGTGGTTTTGCGAAACAAAGGAATTGAGAGCGGCGGCAAAGCCGTCGGCCGTCATCCAGGATATCGACTCTATTTGTCCGCCGACCTTCTGCACCGCGACCGCCGTGTCGCCGAACGAGGCCACGGTGCGGGCCAGCACCATGGAAATGCTGGTAAACAGCGCCCCCTGGACAGCAGAGGGCAGGCCGATGCGGATAATGGATTTCAGTCTGGAAAAATCAGGCCTTTCAAAAATGCGCACCCTTTGCAGCAGATGGGTGTCGCGGCGGGCGTACAAAGCATAAAGCAGCGTAACCAGGGCCTGGGCCATAACGGTCGCAGCAGCCGCGCCGGAGACGCCCATAGCGGGTATCGGGCCAAGGCCAAAGATGAGCAGCGGGTCAAGCACAATGTTGAGCACCAGCCCCGCCGTCGTCACTAAAAAGGGGGTGCGGCTGTTGCCGGTGACGGTAATCAGGCCGGTAAACACCTGGTTAAGGGTGCTGAAAACAATAAGCCCGCCTGTGATAAACAAATAGGATTCCGCATCCCGGATGACCTGCTCGCCGTTCAGGTTGAAAAAGCCGACGAGAGGGGATGTGAATAAAACCATAACAAGGCCGAATATGACGCTGAGACAAACCTCCAGCTGAAGGGCGTTCTGCGCGTATTTGGCGGCGCTTTCCGGGTCGCCGGCTCCCAGGCGGTGGCCGACGTTGACCTGTCCGCCCATGCGGGCCAGCGTTGCGATGGACTGGCTCAGCCAGCCGTACATGCCGGCGGCGCCGACGCTGGCGACGGCATTGGCGCCCAAAAAGCCGATCCAGATCATATCGGTCATGTTATACGCCATTTGGATGAGCGAAGTCGCCATAATAGGGACGGCCAGCCGCGTCAGGGAAGAAAAGATATTCCCCTCCAGCAGATTGATTCTCTGTGCCATACTCAGCCTCCTTAGGATTATGCAGGGGTAGAGTGAGAAACCAAGGAGCATTGTAACATAAATAAGCAGGCAATTGCAATGCCCTCTTGCTCGGCCGCCAGTCGGGGGACATGATTGGGAAAAGGGGCGGCCGCGCTGGTGCGCGCCTGCAGCAGGGCCCACGCCAGACCGTGTCGCCCAAGGGGACAGGCATGGTATCCGCGATTTGGAACGGGCGGACTTACACGGGCCGGAGGACGAGCTCTCTCGTCGCCGGATGTAAAGGAAAAAAGGAAGCCGCCGGGCTTCCTTTTTCCGCCTTCCGTGCTACAGAATCCTGACCGCCGTGCCGTAAGCGATGACCTCGGCCGCGCCCTGCATCAGGGAAGACGAGGCGTAGCGGATGTTGAGAACGGCGTCCGCGCCCTGCGCTTCGGCGTCCTCCACCATGCGTTTGACGGCGATCTGCCGCGCTTGATTGAGCATATCGGTATATTCGGCGATTTCGCCGCCGACCAGGCCTTTGATGCCGGCCATGAAATCCTTGCCGAAGTTCTTGGACTGTACAACGCTGCCCTTGGCGATGCCCAGGGCCTCTACCTCCTTACCGGGGATGTGATCAATATTGAGAAGCAGCATCCTCCTCACCCCCCTTCAGCTCGCGGAAACGCCGCCGCAGCGCCAAAATAAGCGCCACGATCACAGCGGCGGGGACAGCCATGAATATGGCCGTGACAAGGACGGGCGGTGCGTTTTGCGGGTCGGACGTCACGCCCCAGAAAAACAGGGTCATAACGCCCAGCATCAGAACCGCTATGACGGCGGCCGCGGCAACGGCGCCGGTGCGCCGCGTATCCCTTTTCCTGACGTTCATAAACTGCGTTCCCTCCTGCTCCAGCCGTTCGATATATTGCAGGTAACGTCCGGCGTCCATGGACGGGTAGCTTTCGCGCCCTTCGATGATTTGCGAGCATACCTCCTGCATGCGCAGCAGATCGCCGCGTTGGCGCTCCAGGTCGTCAATATGGCGGCGCAGGCTGCTTTCCAGCAGGCTGCCGCACTGTATAGCGCGGATATCGCTCAGGGGAAGGGCCAGCTTGCGCAGCAGC
>CAJMOV010000285.1 GCA_905215125.1 uncultured bacterium
GGGCGAGCACGTCGCGCGGCGGTAAAGACGGGGAGCGGCGGATGGGACGCAGGTTGCCGGAAGCGCGGCCAGGCCGGCGCTATCCGTTTTGGCTGCGCCCGCGCCCTGCTGCAGGCCGACGCTGAATACCGTGCCGTTCTCAAAAAGGCCGGCTTCCTCACGCGCGATCCGCGTATGAAGGAGCGTAAAAAATACGGCCTCAAGGCGGCCCGCCGCGCACCCCAGTTCTCCAAGCGCTAATTGCGTTTTATCCGCCCCGGAAAGTCTCAGCTTTCCGGGGCTTTCTTTTTCGGAATAATGGATGAATTGACGTCCGGCGCCCGTCGGCGGGGAGGGACGGTCAATGCGGAGCTCTTCCGGCTGTGGGAGAGCTTCGCGCGGAAAAGGGACTGACCCAGCCGCTGTCCTGCCGCCGGCAAACCAGATGATAGGTGATATCGACGTCGGCGTCGTCAATCGGAATGATATTCCGGTCGGGCGTCGGCGGGCTTTGCGAGCGCGCAAGATCGGTTACAAAGCAGAGCAGGGTAGAGCTCTGCACCAGCTCGCGGAATTCAAATTCATCGCTTTGGATGAAAAAGCGGGAGGAAGGCATTTTTTCCCGGCATAGGTCGGTCCAGAAGCCGATATGATCGCGCAGCAGGCAATTAAAGCCGTTGATCTGCCCGAAGGTCAGTGCTTTTTGAGCAGAGAGCGGGTTACTTTTCGGAACGCAGACAAAGAGCTTTTCACGGACATAGGGAAAGTCGCAGAGATCCGTGTCCGGGCAGCGGCACGGCAGGATGCCAATATCGCACAGACCAGAGGAAACGCCGGCAAGGATATCGACGACAGCGGCTATTTTGGAGGAAATGGTATTCCCCGGGTACCGGCTGGACAGGGCTGGAAGCAGAGACCACAGCGGCGCCGGGGCGCAGGAATCGACGCGGAGTATCCGCAGGCTGCGGTCGAATACCTGCACAGCCTGTACGGTATTTTGCGCGTCAAACAGCAATTTGCGGGCGTATTCCACGGCTTTTTTACCAGTTTCATTGAGCTCAATCCGGTTTTTCCCCCGGCTGAATAAGGAAACGCCGAAGGCCTCTTCCACATGACGCATAGCGCGGGTGATGGTCGGCTGCGAAATATGCAGAATTTCTGCCGCTTTGGACAGGGTTCCATAGTCGGCAAAAGCAACGAGCTGCTCCAGCTCAAGCAGGTTCAGCATCTTGACTCTCCTATACTATTCATTTTTTGAAATGTAGATTCCTTTTTTTCTATTGTACAAATTAATTATAATGCGGTAAACTGGGATTTGTAAAGAGAATTGCTTTGCAAAAAATGAAAACAAGGAGATGCGTGATATGGAATATGTAACCCTGAATAACGGAGTCCAGATGCCCAAGCTGGGCTACGGCGTTTACCAGACGCCGCCGGAGGAAACAGAGCGCTGCGTGCTGAAAGCCATTGAGATCGGATATCGCAGCATCGACACCGCACAGGCGTATCACAATGAGGAAGGGGTAGGCACCGCCGTCGCCAAATGCGGACTGCCGCGCGAAGAGCTCTTCATCACGACAAAAATCTGGATCAGCAATGCCGGATATGAAAGCGCGAGGGCATCTATCGAGCAATCTCTTGACAAGCTGAAGAGCCAGTATATTGACCTTTTGCTCATTCATCAGCCCTTTGGGGATTATTACGGCAGCTACCGCGCCATGGAGGAAGCCTATAAGAGCGGCAAGGCCCGCGCCATTGGCGTATCCAATTTTTACCCTGACCGTTTTATTGATATCGCCCATTTTGCCAGCGTTAAGCCGGCCGTCAACCAGGTGGAGACGCATCTGTTCCAGCAGCAAAAGGCGGCGAAAGGGTATCTGCATAAATACGGAACCCAGCTGATGTCGTGGGGCCCCTTTGCCGAAGGGCGCAACGATTATTTCAACACCCCGGCGCTTAAGGAAATCGGCCAGAAATACGGGAAGACGCCGGCGCAGGTCGCTCTGTGCTTCCTGCTGCAAAGCGATGTGATTGTTATCCCAAAATCGGTGCACGAAAGCCGGATGCGGGAAAATTTCCATGTTTTTGACTTTGCTTTGACACCGGAGGAGATGCGGCGCCTAGAAGGGTTGGACGGCGGAAAAAGCCTGTTTTTCTCTCATTACGATCCGGAAACGGTGGAATGGTTTATGTCGGTTATCTGACCTCTTTTCCTCTGTATTTCAGGCAGGGCTGCGGACCTGCCGGCAACTGCGCACTTGACTTATCGGGCGTTTGGTATTATACTGGAGAAGATTTACACGGCGTCCAGCCCCCTGTGCGTGCGGCTTTTTCCTGTTATCTGGGGGAGCTGTTCTGCGTTCCGGCGGCTCAAAAGGCTGCTGCGGCGCAGTGGCTTTGGGATATGTGCAGGCGGCGCGGGCGCGAATCGGCAAGACGTGCAACCCAGGTTCCCAAGCGCTAATTTGACAATCTTTTGTTTTGCCGGCAAGGGTTGATTTGCCGGCAAAGCCTTTTTTCAGGCACGTCCTGCTTTGCCC
>CAJMOV010000286.1 GCA_905215125.1 uncultured bacterium
CAAAAAGTCCTTAAACCCCTGCTCCAGCGCGTCAAAAGCGCCTGCCGGGATGCCCCAGGCGTTCATGGAGACGATGGCGTCCGGCGCCAGCGTGACGCTGCGCCCGCCCTCCTGCGCTTCAATGCGTCCGTCCGGCGTACGGGCAATGGCAGTGTGCTCTGTCACCGTGCGCAGGCGTCCGTTTTCCAGACCGCAGACGCCGCGGGATACGCTGCCGTTTTCCGTCAGCGTTTTCTCCAAGCGATAGCCGACCATACACATCAGCAAAGGGCTTGACGCATCTCCAGCGCCGGCCAGAAAATCATACAGCAGCGCAAAGCAGCTGCGGCCATAATAATCGTCAGCATTGACGACGGCAAACGGCCCGGGCAGCGCCTGCCTGGCGCACAAAACGGCGTGACCCGTGCCCCACGGCTTCTCACGGCCGGCAGGCAGCGCAAATCCCTCCGGCAGGGCGTCTACCGTCTGCATGGCGTAAACAACTTCCATATCCCGCGCAGCTCTGCGGCCGACGGCGTCCTCAAACGCCTGCTGAATTTCCGGCTTGATGACGAATACGACGCGGTCAAAACCGGCCAGCCTTGCGTCATACAAGGAATAATCCAATATGATTTCACCATTCGGGCCGACGGGATCAATTTGTTTAAGGCCGCCATAGCGGCTGCCCATTCCCGCCGCCAGTACCAGCAGAGTCGGTTTGATCATGGCTTTTTCATCCTTTCCTGTCCCGTGTCGGGACCCGTCCCCATTCAGGGGCCGGACATGCTTTTATTATACACGCTTGTACCAGACGCTTCAATAGAAAAGGCGCCGCTTTTGCGGCGCCTTGCTACGGTGGGCTTTCTGTCAGGTTCCTGAAGCGGCGTTGAGCACCGTCTCCCACCCGCCGTTCCGGCGCTGAAAAACGAAGTGCTCGGCCCCTTCCCAATAGCCAATGGTCATACAGACCTCGGCGATACCGTCTCCGTCAATGTCATAGGCGCCGATGGGGCGCAGACGGTAAATGGCCGTCATATCATCGGTATAGTCGGCAAACCGGCTGTAAATGGTCTCTACGCTTCCATCCTCGCGCAGCAGAAGGGCAAGGGCAAAGGTTCCTCCGTCAGCTTCCGATATCTCCCACCAACCGTCTTCATCCCAGGGGGTATTGGCAAAGACGATACTTTCCGTCCGCCCATCCCCGTCAAAGTCGAGACGCACCGTCTCTATCCAAGGTTCGGCGCTGATGCCGTTTTCCTTCAGTACTGCCTGAACGGCGTCTGCCTCCTTTTGTGAAACCGTCTCGCCCCAGTCATCGCCGTACCATTGTGGATTCCCGACCAGAAGATCCCGTTCAGTCGACACGGCCAAAATTCGCTTGTCGCTTTGTTCGGGTCCCACGGCCAGTGAAAAGCCGTAGACGGGCAGCGGGATGTCAGCTGCTTCTTCCCCAAGCTCGCAGGGCAGATCAAAGACAGCGTAGCCCCATTCGTCACATTCTCGGGCGTAAGGGGCGAATTCTTCCGTGCGCGGCTTTTCAAAACCGCCGGGGCCGTCTCCGACATGGGTGCTGACGCCGTCAGCCTTCTGCCCGGCTTCTCCTTTTTCATAATAGTAGTACTGCTGGTTAAAAACCGGACCTGCGGTAAATACAGTGCCTGTTTCATAGCTTGCGCCAATTTTTCCCGTGCTTTCCCACTGGCCGTCAATATAGCCCCCGACAAACACATTGTCCAACGCCACATAGACAGGAGCCGCAGCTTCACCTCCGCCAGGGGCTTGCGTCTGCTGCTGGTCGTCCGCATCGCCGGGTGCATCATCATCCGCAGGCAGGGCAACATTGTTGTTCTGCTGGATCTGCGCACAGGCGCAGAGCGTCAGCAGTGCGCAAAGCAGGATCAGAATCCGGGCTTGCTTTTTCATTCTTCCTCCTCCTTAAAAGGGGTTTTAACTGTTAGACGGGGATAAAGACGAAAGGTTCCGGGGCCTTTCTGTTATGCGGGCTGTCGCCGGGGTTGTCCAAGGCTGCCGCTGAAAAAAAGGGGAAGCGATTCCCCTTTAAGCCGTTTCACTGCGCAGCCAGCCCGCGCATAAAGCCGTCGACCGCGACGGTGTAAATGCTGCCGCCGATAACCTTGTTCTTGTATACCAGCAGCTCAAGCTGCACATCCTCGGCCCCGTCATATCCTGTAACAGAGTAGACATACTGCGTCACCGTCCTGCCTGCGTAGGGCTCCAGGTCAAAGCCGCACTCCTTCTGCAGGGCGTTATACTGCTCATAGGTTGCGTCAAACTGCTCGGGGATGACGACCTCCTTTTCCGACAGGGGATCGGGCAGGACGCTGTACCCCATGGAAAGGATATAGCTCAGGCGGTCGTCGTTGGTTCGGATATCGCTTATCCCGGCGGAGGCGCCGGCCAAGGCGTCGTCGGCGTCGTATTCCTGTCCGCGGGGCTTTGCCAGCAAAACGGCCGCTACAACGATAAGGGCAATGGCTGCAATGGAGACCAAGCGCTTCTTATTGATCTTAGCCGTAA
>CAJMOV010000287.1 GCA_905215125.1 uncultured bacterium
GGCGGCCCTGAAAGGCAACTACTATTCTATGCCGTAAAAACGCTTTCCATTGGCTGTTGTCAGAGCGGCGACGGCTTCGGGCTCGACGCCGCGTAGAGCGGCAATCGTTTCACAGACGCGGAACAGGTAACCGGAATCGCACCGCCGTCCCCTGAAAGGCTCGGGCGCCATATATGGGCAGTCGGTTTCGATCATCAGGCGGTCGTCGGGCAGCGAAGCAATAACCTCATGCGCCCGGCGGGCGTTCTTAAAGGTGATATTTCCGGTAAAGGAGATCATATATCCCATTTTGACCAGCTCGCGCGCAGTTTCGACGCTGCCGGAGAAGCAGTGGCAGACGCCGCGCACCGTCGGAAACTGGCGCAGAATATCAAGCGTGTCGGCGCATGCCTCCCGCGTATGGATGACAACGGGGACATCCAATTCGCGCGCCAGGTCCATCTGCTGGATAAAAACGCGCTTTTGATCCTCGCGTTCAGAAAAGTCATAGTGATAGTCAAGCCCGATTTCGCCCAACGCCCGCACGCGGGGACGCGACAGCAGCTGCGCCAGCTCGTCGAGATCCTGCACGGCAAAATTTTTGGCCTCGTGCGGATGGACGCCGACGGCGGCCCAGACAAAGGGGTACTGCTCCGCTAGCGCCGCACTTTGGCGCGACGTTTCCATGTCCGAGCCGATGTTGGCTACATAAGCCACACCTTTTTCCGGCAGCGAACGGAGCACTGCGTCGCGGTCGGCGTCAAAGCGGCTGTTTTCGTAATGGGCGTGGGTGTCAAACAGCGTCATATCAGCACAGCTTGGCGCCGGCGGGAATGGCGTCGGACACCATGATGAGGTTGAGCTTTTCCTCGCCGTGTTCATGGTGGACGGCGGAAATGAGCATCCCGCAGCTGTCCAGGCCCATCATCTTGCGCGGCGGCAGGTTGACGATGGCGACCAGCGTTTTGCCCACCAGCTCCTCCGGCGAGTAATATTTGGCGATGCCGGACAGGATCTGCCGATCGGTCCCGGTGCCGTCGTCCAGGATAAAGCGCAGCAGCTTGTCCGATTTTTTGACCTTTTCGCAGGCCTTGACCTTAACGGCGCGGAAATCGCTTTTGCAGAAGGTGTCGAAATCGACTGCTTCCCCGGCTTGCGGTTCGATTTCCAGCGGGGGAAGAGCAGCCCTGCGGGCCTTTTCCGCAGCGGCTTCCAGCTCGTCCAGCGCCTTGTCGACGTCAATGCGGGGGAAGAGGTTGTCGCCGCGGCGGACGGACACCGTCCTGGGCAGGGCGCCCCAGCGTTCAGCGCTTTCCCATGTCGAGCAGGCTTCACACGCGCCGATCTGGCGCAGAATTTCAGCCGAGGTGACAGGCATGAAGGGGGTTAGCAATATAGCGCAGATGCGCAGCGTTTCCAGTAGATTGTACATGACGCAGGCCAGGCGGGGACCGTTGGTCTCCATATCCTTGGCCAGAACCCATGGAGCGTTTTCGTCGATATACTTGTTGGCGCGGCCGATGACCTTGAAAATCTCGCCCAGGCCGTTCTGAAAGGCGAATTTTTCCATCTGCTCTTCATAGCGGCCGCGCAGGGAAAACGCCATGGAGGTCAGCTCTGCGTCCTTTTGCTCGTCGGCCGTCTGCGTTTCGGGCAGGGTGCCGCCGAAGTATTTGCTGACCATCGACACGGTGCGGGATAAAAGGTTGCCTAGGTCGTTGGCCAAATCGACGTTGATGGTGTTGATGAGCGCTTCGTTGGAGAAATTGCCGTCCGAACCAAAGGGGAAGGTGCGCAGCAGGAAAAAGCGCAGCGCGTCGACGCCGAACATTTCAGCCAGGATATAGGGATCGACGACATTGCCTTTGGATTTGGACATCTTGCCGCCCCCCATGAGCAACCAGCCGTGGCCAAAAACTTTTTTGGGCAGGGGCATGTCCATGCTCATCAGCATCGCAGGCCAGATGATGGAGTGGAAGCGCACGATTTCCTTGCCGACAAAGTGGACGTCAGCCGGCCAGAAGCGGTCGTAATCGCAGTATTTGTCGTTGAAAAGCCCCAGAGCGGTGGTGTAGTTAAATAGCGCGTCGACCCAGACGTAGACAACGTGACCCGGGTCAAAGTCGACCGGCACGCCCCAGGTGAAGCTGGTGCGCGAGACGCACAGATCCTCCAGCCCCGGCTTGATAAAGTTGTTGACCATCTCGTTGACGCGCGAACGCGGCTCGAGAAAATCGGTGTCCTCCAGCAGGTGCTGGACACGGTCGGCGTATTTGCTTAGGCGGAAGAAATAGGCCTCTTCCTCGGCGTCCTGCACCTCGCGGCCGCAGTCGGGGCATTTGCCGTCCACCAGCTGGCTGTCGGTCCAGAAGGCCTCGCAGTCCTTACAGTACTTGCCGACGTACTTTCCCTTGTAGATGTCGCCCTTCTCGTACATCTTCTTGAAAATTTTCTGCACGGCGGCGACGTGGTAATCGTCGGTGGTACGGATAAAGCGGTCGTTGGAAATGTTCATCA
>CAJMOV010000288.1 GCA_905215125.1 uncultured bacterium
AACCGCAGCACATCCCTTGCCGTCGCGCCGCCGACGTTGACGATAAAGCCTGCATGCTTATCAGAAACGCGCGCACCGCCGATTTGACGCCCGCGCAAGCCGCACTGCTCAATCAGCGCACCGGCGAAATGCCCCTGAGGACGTTTATATGCGCTGCCGGCGCTGGGGTATTCCAACGGCTGCTTTTCTCTGCGCCTGCGGGCAAGGTCGGCCATTTTGCTTTCAATCTCCTCCCGCTTTCCTGCTTGCAACGTAAAGCGTGAGGACAACACAACGGCCTCAGGATGGGTCTTAAAATAGCTGCTGCGGTATCCCAGCTGATGCTCCTGCTTGGAAAAGAGCCTTACCGTGCCGTCCGGCAGCAAAACGGATGAGCTTTGCAGCACAAAAGCAATTTCGCCGTCGTAGGCGCCTGCGTTCATCACGACCGCTCCACCCGCCGAGCCGGGAATCCCTTGGGCGAATTCCAGCCCGGTCAGCCCCTGCCGCGCCGCGAAAGCGCTGAGCTGCGAAAGCAAAATACCTGCGCCTGCTTCTATTTCATTGGCCTCGGATAAGACGCAGCCGTTCAGGTTGGCTGTCGTAATCACCAGCCCCCGAAAGCCCTCGTCCGGCGCGAGCAGGTTGGACCCGCGGCCGATAACAACAGTACGAATTCCCCGCTTTCCTGCATATGTCAGTAAAGCGCTGAGCTTTTCTACATTATCCGGCAAGGCAAACCAGTCGGCAGGGCCGCCGATTTTAAAGGTGGTGTGCTTGCACAGCGGCTCCCCTTGCCGCAACGCAATGTGTTTTTCCAGGCAAAAATCCTGCAAGGCTCCCATCCTTTCTCACCCGGCTCTGCTTCGGGTGTCCCGTTTGACATCGGTATCATAGGTATTGCCATTCTGCTTTTATCATACCACAAAGCACAGAAAAAAGACAGATCAAAAAACGCCCCGCACATATCGATTGCGCGGGGCGTCGCCGGTTACAGCCGGCTTTTGATTTTATCCAGCACGCCTTTTTCCAGGCGGGACACCTGCGCCTGCGAAATGCCCACTTCGCGCGCTACCTCCATCTGGGTTTTGCCGTCGTAAAACCGCAGGGCAAGGATGCGCTTTTCCCTGTCGGACAGCTCGCTCATGGCCTGCTTCATGGAAATCTGCTCCAGCCAGCTGTCGTCGGTATTATGAGTGTCACGCACCTGATCCATCACACAAATGGCGTCTCCGCCGTCCTGAAAAACCGGCTCGTACAGCGAAACCGGCTCGGCGATGGCATCCAGCGCAAAGACGACATCCTCGCGCTTGACCTGCATTTCCCGGGCAATTTCTTCAATGGTGGGCTCGCGCTGGTTTTGGGCCGTCAGCTTTTCTTTGATGGTCAGGGCGCGGTAAGCGTTGTCGCGCATCGACCTGCTGACGCGAACCGAGCTGTTGTCGCGCAGATAACGGCGTATTTCACCGATGATCATCGGGACGGCATAGGTGGAAAAGCGCACCTTCTGGCTGATATCAAAGTTGTCAATCGCTTTGATCAGCCCGACGCAGCCCACCTGGAACAAATCGTCCATCGGCTCGCCGCGATTGGTAAAGCGCTGAATGACGGATAGCACCAGCCGCAGGTTGCCGGAAATCAGCTCATCCCTCGCCCTTTTATCGCCCTGCTTGCTCTTTTCCAGCAGGCGCATGGTCTGTTCATTTTTCAAGACGACCAGCTTGGCGGTATTGACGCCGCAGATTTCGACTTTGGACTGCATATGAAAACCTCCCAAGGCGATGATAATTTCATTATTTCCTTGGGCTGTGGGCTTCATGCAGCAAACTTTTTTTGTTTGTCGCCATCATTCGCAGGACAGGCTGCTCTTTTGTCGCAAACGGTCACGCGATTTGCCGCGCAGCGACGGCCTGGCTTCCCGCAGGGCATGGGCAGTGCTTCTCTCCCTTTATCCAGCCGCACGTCTTGTCCATTTACCTGACGTCAAACTAAAGCAGGCTTTATAATCTTGACGCCGCGGCGCCGTGCCAAAGGTCAGCTGTTCTGCGCCAGGGTGCGCAGGGCTTCAACCAGGTCGGCAAAATAGCTGGCCAGCGGCTTGTCCTGCACCCCCAAAACCTGTGCGCTGCACTGCGGCATGGGGATGAGCAGCTTGGGCGCACGGCTTGCCGATACGGCGGCGGCGACCGCCGGGCTGATTTCGCCGTGCATGGAATTGGCGAAGGCAATGCCGATAGCGCCTGCAATAGCATCGCAGGCCCCGCAGTTGTAAACGGCAGCATTCTCCCCCGTTGCGCCGGCATGTGCGCCGGCGCGCAGCATGGCCGCCGTTGCCATGGCGTTGGTACCGACAGCAGTAATCTGCACGTCAGGAAGATGACGGCGTACCTGTTCAATGATCCCTTTGCCGACGCCGCCGCCCTGCCCGTACAGCACCACTAATTTCATAGCCCTTTCCCCTCTCGTATCAAAGGGCCGCCCTTCTGTGGCCCTGCGTTGTTATTTTGCA
>CAJMOV010000289.1 GCA_905215125.1 uncultured bacterium
GGCGGGAAGGGCACGTCATCACCGTCATTGAAACGGACGTGACGATTGACGAGGAAACGGCGGCGGCCATCGGGCAGGTCGGCAGCGTTTACGGCGTCGTCTCCATACCGAAATTCTAACGGACAGACGGAGGACATGCAGTGAATATACCCAGTATAGATTATATCCTGGACGAAGCGGCAAAAAACAACCAGGCCATCTGGCAGGTCGTGCTTCGGGAAGAGCAGGCCGACAGCGGCCTGAGCATCGAGCAGCTGCGCGAAAGGGTTGCCCATGCCTACGACGTTATGCGCGACGCGGCCAGCAACGGCATCTCCAGCGAGATGAAGTCGGTCAGCGGCCTGACGGGCGGAGACGCCGCGCGTTATTATAAGCATTTTAAAAACCATAAAAACCTGCTGGGCACCCTGTCGGCCAAGGCGATGGCCTACGCGCTGGCGACCAGTGAGTACAACGCCGCTATGGGCGTTATCGTCGCCGCGCCGACAGCAGGCGGGGCCGGCGTACTGCCCGGCGTCCTCATCGCCGCGCAGGAGGAGTATGGCTTTACCGATCGCGAGGCGGTCAACGCGCTTATCACCGCGTCGGGCATTGGGGCGGTGATTGCGACGCGGGCCACTATATCGGGCGCACAGGGCGGCTGTCAGGCCGAAGTGGGCAGCGCCTGCGCCATGGCCGCCGCCGCGTTGTGCGACGTGCTGGGGGGTACCAGCCGTCAGACGACCCACGCCGCCGCCATCGCGCTGAAAAACGCCCTCGGCCTCGCCTGCGACCCTGTCGCCGGGCTGGTGGAGGTGCCCTGCGTCAAGCGCAACGGCATGTACGCCACTATGGCCGTCGCCGCCGCGGATTTGGCGTTGGCGGGGGTGGAGAGCTTTATCCCGCCCGACGAGGTCATTGACGCTATGTATCAGATCGGGTGCAACATGCCTTCCTGCATCCGGGAAACGGCAGAGGGCGGCCTGGCCATCACTCCTACGGGGCTGAAGGCCAAACGCCGGCTTTTCTGATGCCCGGGCAGTACGCCCATATCGTCTGGGATTTCAACGGTACCCTGCTCGACGATTTGGACGCCGCCATTGCCGCCGTCAGCGACATGCTGGCGCGGCGGAGCATGCCGGCCATGACCCGGCAAAGATATTATGAAAGCATGGAAATGCCCATTATCCGCTATTATGAAAAGATTTTTGACCTGAGCCGCGACCCCTTTGAAGTGCTGAGCCGCGAGTTTGTCGAAGGATATGAAAGGAATTTCCACTTGGCCCGCCTTGCCGAGGGCGCCCGGGAAGCTGTAGCCCACTTTGCCCGCCAGGGAAGCCGTCAGGTCGTTATTTCATCTTTTGAACAGGAGCGGCTGCGCGCCATGATCCGTGATTTGGGCCTCGCCGGTTTTTTTGACGGGGTGTTTGGCGCGGATAACATCCGTTCGGAAGGGAAAGTGGAGCGGGCGATGCGCTGGCTGGAGGAAAGCGGCGCCGGAAACGGCGGCATCCTGGTAATAGGCGACCTGGTGCATGATTGGGAAATGGCGCGCGCCCTGGGCGCCGACTGCGTTTTGCTCGATTGTGGGCATCAGGCGCGGGAGGATTTGCTGCGCTGCGGCTGCCGGGTCATCCACAGCCTGAGCGAGCTGGCGGGCGGGGAGCAGCGCGCCGCGCAAAGCGAGGATAGAGCGACATGACACAATTTTGCGATCTGGCTGATTTGTATGACCAGCTGACCGACAATGTGCCCTATGATAAATACTTCGCCCAGATTGAGCGGCTTTTCCGCCGCTATCGGCAAAGGCCGCGCATTGTGCTTGAGCTTGCCTGCGGAACCGGTTCGCTGACGCGCCTGTTGGCGCTGCAGGGCTATGAGATGATCGCCTGCGACCTGTCGCCCGACATGCTGGGCAAAGCACGAGACAAGTGCGAGGGCCTGGACGTCCAGCCCGTTTTCATCTGCCAGGACATGTGCGCGCTGGATCTTTACGGCACCGTTCAGGCCGCCGTCTGCTGTCTGGACAGTGTCAACTACCTGACGGATCGGCGCAGGCTCAGGCAGGCCTTTTCCCGCGTTTCCCTCTTTATGGAGCCGGGCGGGCTGTTTCTGTTTGACGTCAAGACGCCCGAGATGTTTCGCAGCATGGACGGGCTGTGCAGCGCGGCGGAAGGGGAAGGCTTCTTCACCGCCTGGCAGTATGGCTTTGACCGGCGCAGCGGCCTGTGCGTGCATCAAATTGATTTGTTTTTTCAACAGGGCGGCGTTTACCGCCGCAGCACGGAGGAGCATATCCAGCGCGCCTGGCCGCGCGAGGTGCTGGAGCAGACGCTGGAGCAGTGCGACTTCCGCCTGCGCGGCGTATTTGACGGCCTGACGTCCAGGGCGGCAAACGAGGAAAAGGGGCGGCTGTTTTTTGCCGCGCAGAAGAAATGAGGGGTTTATCATGGCAGACTTTTTGATCAGGGGACTGGCAGGCGGCGGAAGCGTCC
>CAJMOV010000290.1 GCA_905215125.1 uncultured bacterium
TGGCACCCCCAATAGGAATCGTACCTATAACTAACCCTTAGGAGGGGTTTATTATATCCATTTAACTATGGGGGCATGTATGTCTGCCGGCGCGGGCTACTGGCGGCTGTACCGTGTAAAAAGCCAATACCAGCAGGACAATATTATACACGATTTGCCCTGTAATGTCCAGATCCTAACGGGGCGGATTTTTTCACAAAATCGACACCGTTCGGGCCTTCTCCACTTGTGCGGGGGTGGGTTTTGTGGTATGATAATGGTTACCGAAACCCACCCGATCACCCTCAAGCGGCAAAAGTGAACAAGGAGCAGGAAAACGTGAAAATACTTGCCATCGGCGACGTCTGCGGCTCGGCGGGCTGTAAGGCTCTCAGCCAGAAGATGGGCGCGCTGCGGCGCGAGCATGCGCCCGATCTCGTTATTGTCAACGGGGAAAACGCCACCGGCCGCGGGATATCGCCCGCCTTGGCCGACGATATCTTTTATGCGGGGGCTGACGTCATCACCCTGGGCAACCACGCCTTTGACAACCGGCAGATCCTCCCTTATCTTGACGAAGGCCGCCCCATTGTGCGCCCCTATAATGTCGCGCCGGTCTGGCCGGGGCAGGGATATGCCGTTGTTGACTGCCTGGGCAAGCGCGTTTGCGTCGCCAGCCTGATGGGACGGCTTAACCTAGGTTTTAACCACGACAGCCCTTTCACCGCCGCTGACAAGCTTCTGGAAACGGTGAAGGCCGATCTGTTTGTCATTGATTTCCACGCCGAAGCGACAAGCGAGAAAAAGGCCATGGGTTACCACCTAGATGGACGGTGTGCCGCTGTGTTCGGCACCCACACCCATGTGCAGACGTCGGATGCTCGCATCCTGCCGCAGGGCACGGGATATTTAACCGATCTGGGGATGACCGGCTCCCAGGAATCGGTCATCGGGGTTAAGTGGGAGCATTCGCTGGCCTATTTCCGCGGCGGCCCGGCCCCCCGGTTTGAAAACGCCCATGACGAATGTCATGTCCAGGGCGCGCTGTTTACATTGGACGATGCCGGCCGATGCCAAAGCGTCCGCCTTATTGACGTACAATGCCTTTAATGATAAGAATCTGCCAAAAACCTGCACAGCAAAGGAGCTGATTTCTCCCATGCCCGACCTTATTAAAAACCAGCAGGAGGGAATGACCTGGTTTTCCTCCCCTCAGCTGCTTGCCTACCCCCATGTGCGCCACGCCTTCTTCACCCGGCAGGGGGGCGTATCCCAGGGAGATTTTGAAAGCCTTAACTTCCGCTTTTCCTGTGATGACAGCAGCGAAAATGTCCTGCGCAATTATTCCATCGCGGCTGCCGTTGTTGGCGGCAACGAAAATGACGTGGTTCGCACGCTGCAAAAGCATACCGACCGCATTGAGGTCGTCGCCCAGCGTCCCGAGAAATTCACCTTTGCCCTGGGCGGGGAAGAAGCGGTCGACGCGCTGGTTACCGATGTGCCCGGCGTCATTCTGACCGGCTTTTACGCCGACTGCCAGCTGTTGATGTTTTATGACCACAAAGTCGGCGCCATTGGTATCGCCCACGCCGGCTGGCGCGGGGTGCAGAACGAAATCGCCCGCAAGACCATTGAAAAAATGGCGGAGGTTTATGGTACGCGCCCGCGCGACTTAACCTGCGCCATAGGGCCCTCCATCTGCCGCAGCTGCTTTGAAACCGACGACGACGTATACGACGCCCTCTCCGCTGTATACGGGGAGAAGATCAGCGACTTTATTTACCGCGAAGGGGAAAAGTGGCATATCGACTTGAAGAATATCACCTACGCTTCTCTTATCAGCGCGGGGCTTTTCCCGTATAACATTGACGTTTCCAGCGCCTGCCCCTGCTGCGGCGACCGTTCGCTGTGGTGGTCGCACCGCCGGATGGGGGAGAAGCGCGGCGTCCACGCCGGCATGATCGTCTTGGCCTGATCAAATCAATTATTTAGTCTAACAAAATATTTGTCAAACGGTATTTTCTGTGGTAAAATATCCAGGTAATGGCCGCGGCGCTTTCACAGGCTGCCGGCGACCCCAAGCAGGCACAGCCCGTGGCAGGAGGTATTTTTATGCAAATCAAGACGGAAAACGGCATCATCGGCATCTCTAACGAAGTTATTGCCGCCGTCGCCGGGCTGGCGGCTTCCAGCTGCTTCGGCGTCAAGGGGATGACGGCCACATCAGTCAAGGACGGCCTTGTCCACCTTCTCCGGCGCGAGGCCATGACGACCGGCGTCAGGGTCCAGACGGAAGAGGACGGCATTGCCATTGAGCTGCACATCGCCGTTGACCACGGCATCAACATCCCCGCTGTATGCCGCTCCATCATCAGCGAGGTGCGCTACAACGTCCAGCGCATGACGGGACTGAACGTTACCGGGGTGGAGATCTGCGTCGATTCCATTAAGGCGCAGTAAGGGGCCGCGCCCTCACTTATATTTCTTC
>CAJMOV010000291.1 GCA_905215125.1 uncultured bacterium
TCGGAACGGCGGGCGCACTTCCCGCCATAGCCGATGAGCTCGATGATACCTTTACAACAGGATAAAATCCCCCATGATGAGCGGCTGGGTGAAGTTGATAAAAGCCGGCAGGTTGCACGTCAGCTGCGGCAGGCCGAAAACGGTGATGGCATCGGCCAGCAGATAACAGGTGGCGCGGCTGCCGTCCTGAAACTGGGCGGCGTCCTGCATGTCGCGGTCACGGTACAGCAATTCATAGCCAATGACGCGCTTGCGTCTGTCAAAAATCGGCTGCCGGGCAATAAACCTTTGATTCACAGGAGAAATATCCTTTCTCTTTTAAATGGACAGGCTGTCACTGCGGCGGGGCCTGCATTTGGATCAAGACGATATCCCCGCTTTTGATTTCCTGTGCAAAGGCAGCGCTTTGCCCGTTGACAAGCAGGGTAACCGGGCCTTCCAGATGCTCGAAATCCAGGCCGGAAAAACGCAGCAGATCCATCAGGTAATAGGGGGCGCCGTCCGCTTTAGCGGACAGCACAAGCGGGTTGCCGTTGAGAGTGATGTGCAAATCCGCCCGCTGGGAAGGGGGGGCGTTAGACGCTTCATCCCCGAGCGGCGCAGGTGAAGGCGCGGTATGGCCTTGCGCTGTGACAACATCTCCTGTTTGCAGCGGGGCGTCAGGCCCAGCCGGCTGGCCATTGAGCGTTATATCGCCGGAAAAGCCGGGATCCAGCAAATCGCCGATGGTTTTTTCGGCCGCCTGTCCCGGACGGGCAGGGGTAAAATCAATGCGGTCGCCGGCATGGACGATGGTGGACAGAGGCACGTCCTGTCCGTTGAGCCGCAGCTGCGAGGGCGCCGAAGGCTCGCCGTGGCAGACAATACGGCGGCCGTTAACAGTTACAGCCAGGCTTTTGCCAGTGCGGCCGATAAAATCACTGTAAGTGTAGCCGTTCATCATCAGAATGTCAAGCACGCTCAGCGCCCCGCTGCGGAATAGCTTGGCGTCCTGACCGTTGAGGGTGATGACGTAGCTGTCGTTGACCAGGCCCAGTCCGGCGGAAACGGCAATGCCAAGCGGGGTGGTGTATTCCGGGTCGTTGAGATCATACTCGTCGGAGAAAGCGCTCATGCTAAAATTATTTCCTGCGATGGCGACACGGCGCAGATCCATCCCAAGGATTTGCGCCATAGCCTCGCGCAGGCCGCCCAGCTTGCTGCCCCCGCCCGACAGGAAAAGGGCGGACGGCGCGCCGCCGTTGACCTCCAGAATACGGCGGGAGATTTCCTGCGCCAGCTGCTGTAGGGCATCGGCAATGGCGGAACGGATTTCTTCGGGCGAGATCTCCTGCGGCAGGCCCAGGATATCGGTGAAGCTGACGGGGGATTCTCGGTTGAGCCCGGCCTTGATGCGTTCAGCCGTTTTAAAGTCGACAAGGTATTCCTTCATCAGCGCTTCGGTGATCTCGTCGCCGGCAACCGTCGCCATGGTGTAGCCCACGACGCTGCCGTCACGGCAGACGGCGATGTCGGACGTACCGGCGCCGATGTCGGTCAGCACTAGGTTAAGAAGCCGAAGCTCGGCCGGGATGGCGGCGTTGAGCGCGGCGATGGGCTCCAGCGTCAGGCTGGAAACCTCCAGATCGGCGGCGCGCATAACGGAATAGAGGCTTTCGACCACTTCACTCGGCAGGAAGGTGGCGACTACCTCGGCTTCCAGCTCTTGGCCGTTGTGATCCTTTAACGTGGCGAGGGGGTAATGATCCAGCAGGTATTGCGTCACCGTATAGCCGACCAGGAAAAATTGGCGCTGGCCATCCTCGCCGCTGCTGAGAGCGGCCTCTGCCTCCGATACGGCGCCGGCTTCTAGCCGGCCAATGGTTTCGGTGTCAATGCGCTGGGGGCGGGGCAAAGCCAGGGTAAAGCGCGCGCGTTCCGTGCGCAGAGCGCGCCCAGCGGCGGCGACGCTGACGCGGCTTAAGCGGCAGCCCATTTTGGTTTCCAGCCGATTGGTCACGGAACGGACGACGCGGGCCACCTGTTCGATGTCCTCAATCTGGCCGTCCAGCATGGCGCGCTTGTCATGCTCCTCCTTTTCAATGGCGAGGACTTTGAAGCGGCCCGCTTCCACCGTGCCCAGCATGCCAATGATGCTGCGCGTACCAATGTCCAGCGAAAAAATCAGATTGTGTTCCTGTTGTTTGTCTGTTGTTGCCAATAGTATTCTGCCCTCTCTTTCGTCCGCCGCAGCCCGTCAGAGGCCCAGCGCCTGGTGGATGGCGCTTATCAGCGTCTCCCGTGTAAAGGGCTTGTAGACAAAGCCTTTAGCGCCCAGTTCATTGGCCTTGTCCATGGTGTCGTCATACGCCAGGGAAGAGACCATCAGCACACGGGCGTCGGGCCATTTTTCCAGCAGCGCACGGGTGGTGTGCAGACCGTCCATGCCGGGCATGA
>CAJMOV010000292.1 GCA_905215125.1 uncultured bacterium
CTTTCCTTTTCCCTGCATAATTTTCATTTTATGCTTTGTTTTATTCTACGGGCCCATTCATTTTTTGTCAATTATCAATTTCACATTTTTCTGAATTTATTCCGCTTTTCTATCATTTATTATTGCTATATTTCAATAAAAAAAGCGGTTCGACCCGCTTTTTTGAGAACGCTGTTCCATTTTCGGCAGATGCGCGCCCGTTTTAATTTTCACATCAGTTAAATAATTATCAGTATGGGCGCTGCGGCAGGGAAATCTGCCCCAGGGCTTGAAGGGCTTCCATTTCGCAAATATGGCTTTTGGCGACATCCCCCAGGGATATCATGCCGCATACCCTGTCGCCGTTGAGCACAGGCAGGCGGCGCACCTGCCGTTCGGCCATCAGCCGGGCCGCTTCGCGCACGTCGGCGCGGGCATCCACCGTAGCGACGGCCCGCGTCATAACGCTTTTGACTGGCGCAGCCAGGTCGGAATCGGCCGCCACCGCCCGCACCACAATGTCCCTGTCAGTGACAATACCCCGCACCCGCCCATCCTCGCCGCAGACGGGCAACGCCCCGACGCTGTGCTGTGACAGCAGCCGTGCCGCGCTTTCCACCGTGTCCTCCGGCGCTATAGCGACCAGCCCTCGGCTCATGATTTCCGATACCAACATAAAAAACGCCCCTTTGCACTCATTCTTGCCCTAGTATGGGTGCAAAGCGGCGTTTTATTCCTGAAAATCAGCTGTTTAAGCGCTGCGGGACGGCCGATCCCATCCCGCGCGGGGCGCGCCCCGCTTCTCTCCTGTCAAGCTCGGCGGCGGACAGCCCTTTCAAATATCGGCAAAAGGGCGGCATCCTCTCCCACCCAGACGCCTTGTGTCATTTTTCAGCCCGCCTTCGCCTTCAGCGCTCCCCTTCCCGCTGCAAGTCAGCGTTGCGGCGCAGCGGCGCGACGCCCCTCCAGCAAAAGGCGCGAGCCTGGTATTTCCTGCGGAACTGCCGATCGCTCAACGCGCAGTCCTCCGGCTGCAGGCGGTGTAGCAGCTCCTCGCGAAACTCGGGCAGCGCGGTTTCCTCCGTCCCCCTATTCATCGGACAGACCGCCTGGCAGACGTCACACCCCCAAAGCAGCGGGTGACGACGCACCAGCTCGTCCTGCTGTGCCGTCCTCTCCCCCCGCAGCTGCGTAATGTGGGACAGGCACCTCTCCGGCGCGAAGCCCCCTTCCCCCAGCGCTCCGCCCGGACAGGCGCGGATGCAGGCCATGCACCGAAGACAGCGGCCGGGATCCATCCCCTGCCCTTCCCACGGCAGGTCAGACGCCAGCAGACCGATAAAGACATAGCTGCCCCAGCGCGGCGTGATGAGCAGTCCGTTTTGTCCCAGTACCCCCAGGCCGCACAAGGACGCCGCCATCCTTTCCGGGAAAGGGGAGGCATCGGCGAAGGGAAGAAAGCTGTACCCGGGGAAAGCCCCTTCCAGCTCATGCGCAGCCTGGCCCAGCCTGCGGGCCAGGACGCGGTGGTAATCTTCCCCGCGCGCGTACAGGCTGAGGTTACCGCCCGCCTGCGGCGGCGTATAATATGGGAATACCGCCGTATGTAGGCTGTTTAAATTGGGCGCAGCCTGCCGGCAGCGCTCCCGCGTCCTCTCGTCCAGGCGGCCGGCAACGGCTGCCCATGCAATCGACGCCGCTTCTCCCGCGCCGCATTGCAGCAGGGCTTCGCGCGGGGTCACCTCCCCCGCCCCCGGCGGGGCTGCTTGCTGCCAAAGCCGCCTTTGACCCCTTTCCCGCCCTTGTGCGGGCTGGGACTGTCCTGCTTTGCCGCGTCTCGGCTTTTCCTCGGCCCGGCCTGGCGGCGTCCGCCTCCGTGCGCCCCCTTCGCGCCATCCTTTTTGCCCGCGTCATGCGGGGACACCGTCCCCGCCCTTGGCCTGGGACCGGGGATCAGGCAGTCGGGCCCTGAACCTATCAGATCCTCCCGCCCCGCCAGCTTCAGCGCCTTGAGCACCAGACCGCGGTTTTTGGGGTTGCGGCACTGAAGCAGTGCCCGCTGCATGGCCTTTTCCTCGGGCGTACGGGCGACAAAGACCGGCTTGAGCGTCCGCGGGTCAAGCCCGGTGTAATACATGGCGGTCGAAAGGGTGCCCGGCGTTGGATAAAAGTCCTGCACCTGCTCGGGGGACATCCTGTGCCGTTTTAAGTAAACGGCCAGCTTGATGGCATCCTCCAGGCGGCTGCCCGGATGGGAGGACATGAGATAGGGCACCAGATACTGTTCCTTGCCACATTCGGCGGTGATTTTGTAAAACCGATCGCAGAAGCGGTCGTAAACATCGGCAAAGGGCTTTCCCATGTAATGCAGGACGCCCGGCGAAATGTGCTCGGGCGCGACCTTGAGCTGCCCGCCGACGTGATACTCCAAAAAAAAAAAAAAAAAGTCCTCT
>CAJMOV010000293.1 GCA_905215125.1 uncultured bacterium
TCAGCGCAGCTGTAACGCGTTTATACATAAAGAACCTCCTATTAATACCGCAGCGCGTCGATGGGGTTGAGCCGCGCCGCCTTTTTTGCCGGCAGGTAACCGAATAGTATTCCAATGGCCACCGAAATGCCGAAAGCCACTACCACTGACCCCATCGACGGGGCGACGGCCATATCCTGCTGCAGCAGCGCGACGATCAGCTGGGTGGCCACTGCAGACAGGGCGTAGCCCAGCCCGATGCCCAGAATCCCGCCGAAGCCGCTTGTCGTCGCCGCTTCAATGACAAATTGCTGCATTATGTCCCGCTGCCGCGCACCCAGAGATTTACGGATGCCGATTTCGCGCGTGCGCTCCGACACCGAGACCAACATGATATTCATAATGCCGATGCCGCCGACGACAAGGGAAATCGCCGCGATTGCGGCCAGGATGGTGACCATGACATTGATCATGTCGTCCATCATATCCAAAAGCTCGGACATACTGATGACCTGATACGCCGCGTCGCTGCCAAACGCCTTGTCCAGCCGCTGCTCAATCAGGCCCTTGGCCTGGTTGATGGTCTGGTCGGACGAGCTGGAAAAATAATAGCTGGAAATTTCCCCGTTCATGGTCATTTTTGCGGCGTTGCTGTACGGGATAAGGGCTACATTGTCGTCGCCATACTCCTCGCTGTCAGCCTTCTCCTTCAGGACGCCAATAATGGTGTAAGTATACCCGCCTATCTTGACGGTCTCTCCGACGCCGCCGCCGCCAAAATACTCCTGACTGACATAGCTGCCGATAACACAGACCTTCTGACGCCGCAAAATATCGATGTACTGGATGAACCGTCCCTCGCCGATTTCATACTGGCGGATTTGGGCGTAATCCTCCCCCACACCGGTAATGCTGGTCGAAAGCGTATCGCTTCCCACCTTCATGGCGGCGTTGGCCGTCACGTTGGGGGACACGGCCAAAAGCACCTCGGGGTTTTCGTCGACCAGCTCGTACATATCGTCGGGAGATATGCTGCGCGCCGTACCGCGGCCGAAAACCGAAACGGTGATGAGATTGGTGCCCATGCTCTCAAAGCTCTCGGTCATGTAGACCTGCATACCGTTTCCCAAGCCGACAATAACGATGACCGACGCAACGCCGATAATGATGCCTAGCATGGTCAGCAGGGCGCGCACCTTGCTGCTGAAAATGCTTTTCAGCGCCAGCCGGAAGGATTGGAAAAAGCTCATGCCGGCGTCCCCCCTTCGGCGTGCACGGTGGCCTGCTCGGCGTCGGATGGGCCATCGTAAATGACCTTGCCGTCCTCCAGCCGGATGATGCGCTCGGCCTGCCGGGCAATGGAGTTGTCGTGGGTGATCAGCACAATGGTGTTGCCCTCGCGGTGCAGCTGCTGCAAAAGGGCCAGAACCTCGCGCCCGGTGCGGCTATCCAGCGCGCCGGTCGGCTCGTCGGCCAAAATGACAGAGGGATTACCCGCCAGCGCCCGCGCGATGGAAACGCGCTGCTGCTGTCCACCGGAAAGCTGGGCCGGCAAATTTTTCAGCTTGCCCCCCAGCCCGACCTTTTCCAGCGTCTTACGGGCGCGGGCATCCCGCTCAGCCTTTGGCACGCCGGCGTACATCAGGGAAACCTCGACGTTTTCCAGCACGCTCATCTTGGGCAACAGGTTGTACTGCTGAAAGATAAAGCCCAGCATCCGGTTGCGGATGGCGGCCAGGTCGTCGTCGTCCAGCCTACCGACATCATGACCGGCCAGCAGATATTGCCCGCTGGTCGGCACATCCAGGCAGCCGATGATATTCATGCAGGTTGACTTGCCGCTGCCCGACTGTCCGACGATGGCAACAAACTCGCCCCGGTTGATAACCATGGAAATGCCGTCGGCCGCTCGGACCTCGGTATCCCCCATGTGATAAATCTTGTAGACGTCGCGAAACTCGATAAGAGGGGTCAATGTCAATTCCCTCCCTCGACGGTGACAGCTACGGCGCCGCCGCCCATCGGCATCATGCCGCCGCCCATCATCTGATCAAAGATAGACGTGCCCACAGAAGCAGCATAGGCGATTTCGTCGCCTTCCTCCAGCCCGCCGGTGATTTCAATATAATCGTCGTCATTGATGCCCAGGGTGACCTCACGGTACTCATAGCCAACGGGCAGGCCATCTTCCCCGACGGCGTTCTCCTGTCCTTCCGGCACGTCGCCTGTTTTGACGAGCACCAGGTTGCCACGCTGCACAGCGCTGACAGGCACGGAGACAACATCTGCCTTGCTTTCCACTTCAATGGCGACGTCGACGTTCATGCCCGGCAGCAGGCCGTCTGTTTCGTCGATACGGATGGTGACGGGATAGGAGGTGACGCCCCCCTGCGTTGTGCCATTGATGTTGACATTGGTAACAACGCCGGTGTAGGTAT
>CAJMOV010000294.1 GCA_905215125.1 uncultured bacterium
GCCTCGTACAGGTGTGGAAAAACACATATGGGATGCTGTAATAGAAATAGAGAAATCCATGAATCAATTTTATCAAATTAAAGGTGCAAAATGATAGAATTAAGATTGGCCAAAATCGAAGAGATACAGGCGGCAATGGCTATTCAATACCGCAAAAAGCCATTTGCGAGAACAGGGAATAGACCAATGGCAAACAGGATACCCAGACTATGCTTGTATTGAGAACGATATTGTTCATCAAAAAGGTTTTTTTATCGTTGAAAACGAAGATATTCTAGGGTATATTTGCGTAGATTATAACGGCGAGTCAGCCTATACAAATATTCAGGCCACATGGAACACTTCTGAAAATGATGTTGTAGTGCATCGTATGGCATTTACTGACAAGGCAAGAGGAAAAGGAATCAGTGATATCGTTTTCCGATTGGTAGAGGAATTGAGTAGGGAAAAGGCATAACATCTTTTAGGGTAGACACAGATTCAAACAACAGAAAAATGCAACATATCCTAAAGAAAAACGGTTTTTCATATTGTGGCACAATATGGTTTGACAAAACATTTTAAAATATAAATCTCAATTTGACAGGAGCTTGAAATATTCCCAACAAGCAAAAATCTCTCTTATGGCTGCGTATTACGATGTGTGCGCTTGACATAAGAGCGCTCGTTTCCTATGTTTACAAAGAAGTACAAGAGCCTTGAGCTACAACGCTCTCCAACATTTCTTGTAAAAGCCAGCAAAATATTATGGCAATAAAATGAATAAAAATACTGCTCCGCCCTGTGCGGATCTGTTTCCCATTTAACCCTAAGGAGGAGTGACCTGTGGAAATCAGGCGCGGCGACATTGTCATCCGCGATATGCGGGCATCAGATATTGCCGATCACATGCTCTGGCACACGGTCGACATTGAATGGATGAATTGGGACGCCCCATGGCGGCAGGATCTCGATCAGAGCCCGGCGGAACTCCACCTTCGGCTCCAATCCCTCGCCACCGCTGCGCCCCCTCCCGTGCGTACCCGCTTTGAAATTGACACTGACAGCGGCGAGCACATCGGCTGGATGAACTCGTACCGTCTGGACGGATCCCCCGGCCGTATCGCCATCGGCATCGACATTGCTCATCCGCGCTGGCGCGGCGCGGGACGGGGCGAAAAAGCCTTTTCTTGTTTTATCCACTATCTTTTTTCCGCTGGCCTGCCCTGTGTTTATACCGAAACCTGGTCGGGCAACCTGCCCATGATCCGCCTTGCCGGCAAATGCGGCTTTACCCTGGTCAACCGCACGCCGCAATCCTGCCCGGTTGAGGGCAGAGCTTATGACGGCCTGCTCTTTTGCGTCACGCCAGAGGATTTTTATGCGCGCCAGACCTTTCCCCCGACTCCTGACGTAAAACGTCCCTTGAGCCGCTGCGGTTGGGCCCTTTTCGCTCTCATTTTCTGCGCCCAGCTGGCCGCCGCCGGCCTGACGGTTCTCCTTAACGCCGTCTCGCCTGCTGTTCTCTCCAGTACATATGGCCTGTTCGGCATTTCCGCCCTGGCCATATACGGCTTGGGGCTGCCTGTTTTTATGTTTATCCTCAGGCGCGTACCGGCTGCCGATCTTCCATCGCCTGCGACGCCGCCCGATACTGGTACGCTGGTACGCCTGCTCATCTCCTGCGTAGGCATGGGTTATCTCGGTCAGCTGGCCGGAAGTATTGTCATCATCTTTCTGGAGCAGCTGACCGGGCACGGCTATGTCAACATCCTGGACACGGCCATTGATTTGTCCAGCCCCATACCTGTCTTTCTCTTTACTGTTGTTCTCGCCCCTGTGTTTGAAGAGCTGATCTTCCGCCGCCTGCTGCTCCGCCGTCTTCTGCCCTATGGCGACGAGTTTGCCATCACGGCAACTGCCATCGCCTTCGCGCTGTTCCACTGCAACGTCGGGCAGTTTTTCTACGCTTATACTGTCGGCGCCATCCTGGCGTATACTGTCATTATAACGGGGCGGCTGCATTACAGCATTTTACTGCACGGCTGCTTCAATCTCATCGGGTCGCTGCTGCTGCCCCAGCTTCTGTCCGCCGACGACCAATGGCTGGCGACTGTCACCGCCCTCATCCTCTTGGCTGTCATGGCAGCCAGCATTATCCTGTTTATCCACCGTAAAAACGACCTGCATTTTAAATATGGCACCCTGCCCCTCAGCGAAGGGCAGAAGCGTCAGATCCTGTTGCGTTCTCCCGGGGTCATCGCCTTTATTTTGCTCACCCTTGCGCTGACGGCGTGGACATTCCTTTCCTGAGACCCTGCGAACAAGCGCTCCCGCACGAAGCCGGGGGCGCTTGTTTCTTTATCTATGCCTGTCTGCGCACCGACAAAAGCCGTGCTTTTTGCCCGGCAATGTGGTATAC
>CAJMOV010000295.1 GCA_905215125.1 uncultured bacterium
GGGGCCGCTGTTTCCGGGGGAATATCATGTCTTATCAGATACTTGTAGTTGATGATGAAAAAGAAATCGCCGATTTGGTAGAGGTTTATCTGAAAGCCGAAGGCTATACTGTTCATAAATGCTATACCGCCGCGCAGGCGCTGGAAATCGTCGCGGGCCAGCCGCTTGACCTTGCTATCCTTGACGTTATGCTGCCCGATACCAACGGCTTTGAAATTTGCAAGCGCATCCGTGAAAGCTATACCTACCCAGTTATTATGCTGACGGCAAGAGAAGAGGAGATTGACAAGATCACCGGCCTGACGCTGGGGGCCGATGACTATGTGACAAAGCCCTTCCGCCCACTTGAGCTGGTGGCCCGGGTCAAGGCGCAGCTGCGGCGCTTTACGCGCTATAACCGCGCCGAGGAATCGGGAAGCATTATTGCCCTGTCTGGGCTGGTGCTTAACAAGGAAACCCACGAATGTTTGCTCAACGAAAAGCCGCTTCAGTTGACGCCGACTGAGTTTTCCATCCTTTGGGTACTTTGCCGCAACCGGGGGCGTGTTGTCAGCTCAGAAGAGCTGTTTCACACCGTTTGGGGGGAAAAGTATTTCTCCAGCAGCAGCAACACCGTCATGGTCCATATCCGCCATTTACGAGAGAAGATGGGAGACAGCGCTGAAAGGCCCAAATATATTAAGACGGTTTGGGGGGTGGGGTATAAAATTGAAAAGTGATATGACGGCGCTGCGGCGCAAGATGCTTGGACGGCTCATGCTGACGCCCGTCCTCGCCCTGGCGGGTTGGGGGGCGCTGTGGCTGTTTGTGTCCATCATGCCCAGCGGCACATGGTCAAGGATTATACAGGGGGCGCTGCGCCTGTTCCGCCTGGACAATGACCAGGCGTATACCATTTACCGTTACCTGTTTGCCAACAACTTTGATTTCTGGCTGTCTATTACCTTTATTTTTCTGTTGCTTATCGCCATTTACATTGCCGTACGCAGAACGTGTGACAGCTTCGCCCGCATGACGGCTGGGGTTGACGGCCTTTTGGACGACGGTAGCCAGGCGGTGCGCCTGCCCAGGGAATTTGGCTTTTTAGAAGCAAAGCTCAACCAGGTTAAAGAAGAGCTGACACACCGGCAGCAGCTGGCGTTGCAGGCTGAAGCGCGCAAAAACGACCTGGTCGTCTATCTGGCCCATGATATAAAAACCCCTTTGACATCGGTTATCGGGTATCTCAGCCTGTTGGACGAGGCGCCGGATATGCCGGCAGAGCAGCGGGCGCGGTACATTGGCATTACACTGGACAAGGCTTATCGTCTTGAGCAGCTTATTGATGAATTTTTCGATATCACGCGGTTTAATCTGCAGGCTATCACGCTGGACTGCGAGACAGTAAATTTGCCCCATATGCTGGCTCAGATGGCCGATGAGTTTTATCCTATGCTGGCCCCACAGGGCAAAGCTGCCGAGCTGAATTGCCAGGAAGGGCTGACTGTTTACGCTGATCCGGACAAGCTGGCCCGCGTATTCAATAATATTCTGAAAAACGCCGCCGCGTACAGTGAAGCGGACAGCGTTATTCACATCGCGGCTCGGCAGGAAGGGGAGGAAGTCATTATTTCGGTGAGCAACCGCGGCAAGACCATACCCAAGCATAAATTGGAAAGCATATTCGAGAAATTCTATCGCCTGGACTCATCCCGATCCAGCAATACGGGTGGCGCAGGTTTGGGGCTTGCCATTGCAAAGGAAATTGTCGAGGCCCATCACGGCCGCATCACTGTGCAGAGTGAAGGCGGAGTGACTGTATTTGTCGTCGCTCTGCCCGAAACCCCATAAAAGGAATTTGCACATTTGACAGGGAAGGGGAGAAGCAAGGTTGAGTAAACGACAGAAAAAACGGCGTTTTCGACGTGGCGTATTGACGCTGACATGCGTTTTGCTGGTGACGGCCATAGTCGCCGCTGTTGTTTGGGCAAAGACGCCGACTGACGGGCTGCCAAGGGGATTATACAGTAGGAACGTGCTGCTTGTCCGCGTCAGCGATGGGGAGAGCATACTATCACGCAGGGCGGACGAGAGAATTTATCCTGCATCGCTGACCAAAATGATGACCGTTTTTGTCGCGCTGCAAAGCATAGAGGACATCGGCGCAGCCGTCCTGCTGGATGACGGTGATTTTGAGGGCCTGGTCGAGCAGGACGCTGTACAGGCCGGTTTTTTGCCGGGGGAAGAGGTGCCTGCCATTGATTTGATGTACGGCGCTCTGCTGCCGTCAGGGGCGGAATGCTGTGTTGCATTGGCACGGTATGCGGCGGGAGACGAAGAGGCGTTTGTGGAAAAAATGAATGAGAAAGCGGCTGAGCTGGGAATGAC
>CAJMOV010000296.1 GCA_905215125.1 uncultured bacterium
TTGACCATATAATCCAGCCGGTTGAGTAAAAGGCTGGATTCGATGCGCCCGGTCAGCTCGCGCAGCTCGTCGCACAGCGCGGCGACGTCGCGGCAGTCCCGCGCCAGGCGGCAGGCCTCGGCCACCACCTGGCCCTGCCCGTTCGACAGGTTGCGGGAATCAATGACAACGACGTTGGGCAGCTCGTCCGCCGCCAGGCAGGCATTTTGACAGCAGGAGGAAAACTCCGACCCGATGGCGATGTGAACGACGGCGTCGTACCGCCGGGACAACGGCCCGAACAAATCGAGATATTCCCCGACGCTGACGGCCGTTGTCGTACACAGCTCGCCGCCCGCGTCGACGTGGGCGAAAATATCCTGCGGGGTGATGTTGACCCCGTCGCGGAAGCTTTCGTCCCCCTTGACAACGTGCAGGGGGGCCAGCGTCACCCCGAGACGCCTGCATAGCTCGGGGGAAAAATCGCAGGTGCTGTCCGCCGTGATTTTAATGTTCATATTATTGCTCACAACCCTATGCGTATTTGTGCAGACGCCGCGGCCTGCGGTCAGTCGGCGCGCTTTTTGCCCCAGAAAAACAGCGCGACGGTGCCCGGGCCGGTGTGGCTGCCGATGGTGGTGCCGACGTGGTTGATTTCCACCCTGCCCTTGAGATGGGGGAAGCGGCTCTCCACCAGATCGGCCACGGCGCGCGCGTCGTCATAGCAGGCCGACTGGGAGATATAGCATTTGTCCGCGTAATCAAGCCCGCCGTCGGCGCACTGCTCCATTCGCTTGACAATTTCTTCGATGACCCGCTTTTTACCGCGGATTTTAGCGCGTGGGATGAGACGCCCCTCATTGTCCATGTTGAGTAGCGGGCAGATGCCCAGCACCGTGCCCACCATGCCCGACGCCTTGGAAACCCGCCCGCCCTTAATATAAAAGGTGAGATCGGTTGAAAAAAACCAGTGGTTGAGACGCAGGCGGTTATCCTCCGCCCATTTTGCAAGCGCGTCGGCGTCCATGCCCTCGTCGCGCTTGTCGGCCAGCTTGTCCATCAGAAGGCCGTAGCCCGAGGACGCGCCGAGGGAATCGACGACGTGTATTTTTCGATCCGGGTATTTTTCCCGCAGCTGCTCTGCCGCGATGCAGGCCGCGCCGTATACCCCGGAAATGCCGGAGGAAAGGCTTAAATGGACGATATCCTGCCCCGCGTCGAGAAACGGGGTGAAATAGCCGGTAAATTCTTCTACGTTGACTTGGCTTGTCTTGGTTTCGGCGCCGGCGGCCATAGCCCTGTAAAAATCGTCAAACGAAATGGACTTTCCCAAATCATCGTCGTACTGCCTGCCGTCGAGCGAAAAGTGGAAGGGGATAAAACGGATGTCCCGTTCCCGGAAATGCTCGGCCGTCAGGTCGGCGGTGGAGCAGCAGCTGATGATGGTATTTGCCATGAGAATCTCCCCCTTTTTTGTCAACAGAACGCCGTATGGCACAGGGGACAGGCTATCCCCCGATTTTATAATCATACCCGCAATCGGGAAAAGTGTCAATCGAAACGTCGCGCCGCCTTGTCCCGGTTCGCTGTGCTGTGGCAAAGCAGCCGCAGAGCGGCTATTTTACAGATGAGCCGGATGATACCGTCGGCCATGCCGCCCGGCGACCTGGCAAGACTGCTCGCCCATATTGACAACGGTTACTTTTTCAGATCCTTCAGCCGCTGCTTCATCTGCTCCAGCGCCTCGCGGTGGCGCGTGGAGATCATATTAGGGAAGGCTTTGAGCAGGCGTTTTTGGCCGAAATGATAGGTGGCGAGCAGCTCCTCGTTGGCCGCCTTCAGTTCGCGCAGCGCGGCCTGACGGCGCTGCAAGGCTTTTTCGCGCGCAGCGTGCCGCTGTCTTATGTCGGCTTCCCGCTCGGCAAGTCGGCCGGAAAGCTGGGCTTTGGCTTCCTCCAGCCTGCCGCGGGCCGCAGCGTGCTTTTCCGTCAAGGAAAGCGTACCGTCCGACAGGGCTTCGCCCAATTCGTCGGACGCCGCTTTGATGCGGCCGGCCAGCTCGTCAAGCCGGCGTAGCTTTTGGTTGAGCTTAAGCACCGTCGACACGGTGGCGGCCAGATCGACAGCCATCGCGCAGGCCAATACGCCGAGCAGGGCCGCGCCCAGCGGCCGGGGGATGGCGGAGACCATACGCGCCACCCCGGGGTGGAGAACGTCGACGACAAACACGCATGCCGCCCCCCACAGCAGGGAAAACAGCAGGCAAATATACATATGCAGCGATCCTGCAATGGTGTCCATATCATTGCTTCCGGAGAAATATTCCTACGACAAAATCAAGGAGAAAGGCGAAG
>CAJMOV010000297.1 GCA_905215125.1 uncultured bacterium
TTTGCAAGCAGCTTTTCCCCCGTTTTTACGGGGGTGACAACGCCGTTTGTCCTGTCAAGCATGCGGGCGCAAAATGCCCCGCCCTGTTCGGCGGGCAGGCAGACGGTCAGTCGGACGTCGGCGCCATACTCAGCGCTTTCCTCCGCTGCGCCAAAGCTCTCAAGCTGCCGCCGCACCCCTTCCAGCAGGGCGTATGGGCAGGCGACGTCATATACCTCATGCGGCTGCATAAGGGCGATGCCGGCGGCGTCCAGCGCCAGCTTGCACGCTTTGCCATAGGCCCGCGTCAGCCCCCCGGCCCCCAGGAGCGTGCCGCCGAAATACCGCGTCGTGACGCATAGGATGTTGAAAACCTCTTCCTTCTTGAGTACCTCCAGCGTCGGCATCCCCGCCGTCCCCTGCGGCTCGCCGTCGTCGCTCATGCGCATGACGCCATTCTCCAGCACATAGGCGTAAACATTATGGCTGGCGTCCCAATGCTGCTTTTTGATTTTCTGCAGGACTTCCCCTGCCTGTTCTGCCGTCTCGACGGGAAAGATGCGGCCGATGAAACGCGATTTCTTTTCCACCAGCTCGGCTTCCCCAGCGCCGGCGGGGACTTTAAAAGTCTTCATCCCGCTTTTCCTCCTCGGGCAGGAACTCACGCAGGCGGCCCAGCGTGCGGCGATCGCACACCGCCGTCACTTCGATGCCATTTTCCGCATATTCGGCCCGCTGGACGCCTGCTTCGCGGTACAGCATGTCGAGCAGGGCGGCGTCTGCATACGGCAGGATAAAGGATACCCGCCGCCGCCCCTGCGACAGCACCGACGCCAGACTCTGCATCAAAGCGTCCAGGCCCCGGCCGATAAGCGCCGAACAGTCCACCGCGCCGACCCTGTGGGGCCGTTCCTCCTCCGGCACCAGATCCACCTTATTAAATACGGTGATGCAGGGGGTCTCCCCCGCGCCCAGCTCGCATATCAGCTCCTCGACCACCTTGGCCTGTTCTTCCCAGTTGGGGTTTGAAATGTCGATGACGTGCACCAGCACGTCGGCATAGGCGACCTCCTCCAGCGTGGCTCGAAAGGCGTCGACCAGGTGGTGGGGCAGCTTTCGGATAAAGCCGACGGTATCGGATACCAGCACCTGCGTACCGTCCGGGGTGATCAGAGACTTTGTCGTCGGATCCAGCGTGTCGAACAGACGGCCCTGCGCGTGTACCCCCGCCCCCGTCAGGGCGTTGAGCAGGGTGGACTTGCCTGCGTTGGTGTAGCCGACGATGCAGACAAGGGGCACGGCCGCCTTTTCCCTGCCGCGGCGCTGCACGGCGCGCACGCGCCGGACGTCCTCGGCTTCCTCCTTCAGCTTTTGGATTTTGCGGCGGATGTGCCGGCGGTCGGTTTCCAGCTGGGTTTCGCCGGGCCCGCGGGTTCCGATTGGGCTGCGCCCGCCCGCCGCCGTCTGACGCACCAGATGCCCCCACATGCCGGACAGGCGGGGCAGCAGATACTGGTACTGCGCCAGCTCAACCTGCAATTTGCCCTCCCGCGTCTGGGCGCGGTCGGCAAAGATATCCAGGATCAGGGCGCTGCGGTCAATGACGCGGCAGCCCAGCTCCTGCTCGAGCGCCCGCGCCTGTGACGGCCCCAGCTCGTTGTCAAAAACGGCCAGCTCGATTTCATGGCTTTCTATCATGGATTTGAGCTCGCGGCACTTTCCCTCCCCTATCATGGTCCGGGGATCGGGGGCCTTGCGGCTCTGCACGGCGGTCAGCACCGCCTCTCCGCCCGCCGTCTCCAAAAGCTCTTTCAGCTCGCGCAGCGTCTCGTCGTCCGAGTTGTCAAAGCCGGCAGCGCCCGTACAGGACACGCCGATCAGGATGGCGCGCTCACGCGCGCCGCGGTCTTTTTCGATCAAATCAGTTCCTCCATTTGCTGTGGGGCAGAAGGCTGCTCTGAAACAAAAGCGGCGTCGTGATGACGCCGCTCTGCCTTATGTCTTTATTTCTGCTCCAGGTTGAAACGCTTCTTAAAGCGGTCAACGCGTCCGCCGGTGTCGACCAGCTTCTGCTTGCCGGTAAAGAAGGGATGGCACTTGCTGCAGATTTCCACGCGGATGTTTTCCTTGGTGGAACCTGTTTCAAAGACATTGCCGCAGGCGCACTTGACAGTGGTAACCTGGTACTTGGGGTGGATGCCCTCTTTCATCGCTTGTCTCACCTCGCATCACAAACTAACATTCGCAATATAGTCTAACACAAAAAAAAGGAAAAATCAAGCTCTTTTTGATTTTTCGGGGCACAATATCCGATGCCGGGAAAAAGATAGTTGACATTTTCC
>CAJMOV010000298.1 GCA_905215125.1 uncultured bacterium
ACATGGACGGGCTTTTTCCTCCATCCGCACGGCACGCCGCGGCTGGTGCGACAGTCATCGCCTGCTGTGCCTCTGACAGCGAAGAGGCCGGCCGCGCAGACAAGCGCCGCAGCAGCACGGCCGAACATTCCGCCCGCTGCCTGTGCGGATACGTCCGCGCCAGCGCCGGCATGGGGGAAAGCACGACGGATCTCGTCTTTTCCGGCCATCAGCTCATCGCGGAAAGCGGGTCTGTACTGGATGAAGCTCCTCCTTTTTCCGCGCGGATGGCGGTCAGCGATATCGACGTTGAACGCCTGTGCGTCGAACGGCGCCGTGACAGTACCTTCCCCAGACTGGACACGGCGCATTGGGAGATTCCCTTTGAACTGGGTCCTCACGACGGCCCCCTGCTGCGCAGAATCCCGCGCAGCCCCTTCATCCCGGAGGATGAGAGCCGGCGTGCCGGACTGTGCGGCGACGTGCTGACCATGCAGGCCCACGCCCTGCGCCGCCGCTTTGAACATTCGCACGCAAAAACCATGGTGATCGGCGTTTCCGGCGGGCTGGATTCCTGCCTGGCGCTGCTGGCCGCCGTGCGCGCCGCCGATCTGGCCGCCCGTCCGCGGCGGGACGTCGTCGCCGTGACCATGCCCTGCTTCGGCACAACGCAGCGGACCAAAAGCAACGCGCAGGAATTGTGCCGCCTGCTTGGCGTCACCTTGCGGTGCGTCGACATCAGCGCGTCGGTGCGGCAGCATTTCGCCGATATCGGCCACGATGAAAACGACCGCAGCGTCACCTATGAAAATGCCCAGGCGCGCCAGCGCACCCTGGTGCTGATGGATATTGCCAATCAGACAAGCGGCTTTGTCGTCGGCACAGGGGACTTGTCCGAGCTGGCTCTGGGCTGGGCCACCTATAACGGCGATCACATGAGCATGTACGGCGTCAACGCTGGTGTGCCCAAGACGCTGGTGCGGCAGATCGTCGCCGCCGCCGCCCAGACCTGCGGGGAGGATTTAAAGCGCGTGCTGCTCGACATCGTCGACACCCCGGTCAGCCCCGAGCTGCTGCCCGGAGGCGATGACGGAAGCATCGCCCAAAGGACGGAGGATCTCGTCGGGCCGTATGAACTGCACGACTTCTACCTGTATTACGCTGTGCGCTGGGGCTTTTCCCCTGCCAAAATCTTTTATCTGGCGCGGCACGCCTTTGGGCAGGAGTATTCCCGGCAGGCGCTGCTGCACTGGCTGAAAAGCTTTTACCGCCGCTTCTTTACCCAGCAGTTCAAACGTTCCTGCATGCCCGACGGGCCCAAAGTCGGCCCTGTCTCCCTGTCGCCGCGCGGCGGCTGGCAGATGCCAAGCGACGCCTGCGCCGACCTGTGGCAGAAGGAACTGGAAGCATTGTGCTGAAGGAGGGCTGCCGTATGAAGCTGATATCGTGGAACGTCAACGGCCTGCGCGCCTGCATCAAAAAGGGCTTTTATGATTTTCTGGCCCGGGAGGACGCCGACTGCGTCTGCCTACAGGAGACCAAGATGCAGCCCGGCCAGGCCGACATCGACACGCCGGGCTACCTGCAATACTGGAACTCGGCCGAAAAAAAGGGGTATTCCGGCACGGCCATCTTTACCAAAGCCGAACCGCTTTCCTGCAGCTATGACATCGGCGATGCGCGCCATATTGGCGAAGGGCGCTGCGTCACCGTGGAGCTGCCCGGCTTTTACCTTGTCACCGAATACAGCCCGAACGCGCAGGAGGGGCTGGCCCGTCTCCCCTACCGCATGGAGTGGGAGGATGCCTTCCGCGCCTACGTCCAGGCGCTGGACAAGCTCAAGCCGGTCGTCATCTGCGGCGACTTAAACGTCGCCCATCAGGAAATCGACCTGAAAAATCCCAAGCCCAACCGGGGTAGCGCCGGCTTTTCCGATGAGGAACGGGCCAAAATGACCGAGCTGCTTGACGCCGGTTTTACCGACAGCTTCCGTCACCTGCACCCCGACGCTACGGGCGCTTATTCCTGGTGGAGCTACCGCTACCGCGCGCGGGAAACCAACGCAGGGTGGCGCATTGATTATTTCCTCGTGTCCGACCGCATCCGGGACAGCATTGTCCGCGCGGAAATTTTAAGCGATGTCTATGGCAGCGACCACTGCCCCGTCCTTCTCGAGCTTTCGCTGTAAAAAAGCGCGGACATTCATATTTTCCCCAAAAGCCGGAACACTAAGCCAGAGGTGATGCCGATGGCCAAAAAAGGGATGGCGCGGCCGGAACGCACCCATGTCCGGCCCCGTAACGACGAATCCCCCGTCCCGGAAATTCAG
>CAJMOV010000299.1 GCA_905215125.1 uncultured bacterium
GCCTTGCAACGCCAGATTGGTGAGTTGCTCAACGAGCTGAAGGACATCTTTCAGCCAGGCGGAAGGTTGAGCTCAGTGTAAACGCTGTGCAGCGTCTCCAGCTCGCGCTGGCGCAGCACGCGGCCGAACATGCACTCGGCGTGATGGACAAGGCCGCGGAAGGCGGCGTCTTCCCTGCGGGATTTGAGCAGCTCGCCCGGACTGACCGATATTTCCGGCCGCGGCGGGGGCTGGGCAGCGTCCCGTCCCAAGCCGTACAGCACAAGCAGGCCGGCCGCCTTCTCGCACCGCTCGGCAGAAAACTTCAGCGTTTCCCCTGCGCGCGCCAGGGCCAGCTTCCCCCCCTCTGAAAGAGCGCAGGCATACAGAAGGGCGGCGTCGCCGTCCCCAATCTGCGTCAGTATGGACATGGCCTCTCGGCCTTCCTTCTGGATCTGAATATGCCGGATCTTTCCCGCCCCTTTTCCTGCCCCCAACAGGGGTTTTGTCACAATTATACACCAGCTGCCGCGCGATTTCAAACGGCGGCATTATTTCCCGTGTGATTTCAGCCCCGTCCCGCACAGGGGCAGCAGAGACGTCCCCTTGACTTTCCCCCGCTCGCGCAGGGCGAAATAGGCGGCAAAGGCGGCCGCCGTCGTGTGCTCGACAAAAAATCCGCGGCGCGCCAACACGTCCCGGGCAGGCAATATGCCCTCTTCCGGTGCTGGAACAAAGATGTCGCCGTGTTTTTTTGCCAGCGCCAGAATACGCTCTCCCCGGACAGGCTGGCCGATGGCGATACCCTCGGCCAGCGTAGGCTGCGGCCTCACGTCGGCAGGCCTGCTGTCCCCCGCTGCAAAGGCTTGCAGCAACGGCGCACAGCGTTCCCCCTGCACGGCGTAAATGCGGGGGCGCCGGGGCAGAAGGCCGGCCCGCTCCAGCTCGTCCAGCGCAAGATGAATTCCAAAATACAGCGTGCCGTTGCCGACCGGTATCCACAGGTTATCCGGCAGGCCGCCCATCTGCTCATACGCCTCGTACAAATAGGTTTTGGTCCCCTGATAAAAGAAGGGGCTGAAAACATGGCTGGCGTAATACGCGCCTCCCTCCTTTGCCTTTTGGCGACAGCGCGCCGCTGTTTCGTCCCGCGTGCCGTCGACAATGGTCACGGCTGCTCCGTACGCGCGGATCATGTCGATTTTCCCGGGCGACGTGCCCCGGGGCACAAAGATTTCACACTCCATGCCGGCCCGGGCGGCATAGGCGGCGATGGAATTGCCGGCGTTTCCGCTGGAGTCCTGGATGACGCGACGCACGCCGATGCTTTTGCACAGGGCGATGACCACGGCCGCCCCCCTGTCCTTGAAGGACAGGGTCGGCATTGCGTAGTCCAGCTTGACGAAAGTATCGTCGTCCAGGCTGACGATGGGCGTCATGCCCTCGCCCAGGGTGACGCCGCGCCAGGCGTCGTCCAAAAGGGGCAGAAAGGCCCGGTAGCGGAACATGTCCCAGCGGGAAGGGTCGATTTTGTCCGCTGAAAAAAGCGGGGGCGTAAAATCCAGCTCGTAAGCGCCCCCGCAGGGGCAATGGTATTCACGGGTGTCGACGCGCGCCGACGCGCCGCATTTTGCGCAGCGCAGCTGTATGGTCTGCATATCGCTTTTCCTTTCTTCCGTTCATTCTGTCCGGGCAAACGCCGATGCGACGGATGGCGGGCCCCCTGCCGGATCGCCGGTCACAGACGGATGACCCGGCCGCTGGCCGCCCTTTCGTCGACGCACCCGTGCTCCAGTACCATTTTTCCATTGACGATGACGCGCTCGATGCCTTTAGCGTACTGACGGGGGTTGATGAAATCGCCGACGTCGGCGACAGCGTCGGGGTCAAGAAAAACGATGTCGGCCTTTTTCCCCGGGGCGAGGACGCCACGATCCCGTATGCCCATGGCTGCGGCCGGTTTGGATGTCATTTTTAAGATGGCTTCTTCCAGTGTGAACAGCTTGTTTTCGCGGGTGTATTTTCCCAAAACGCGGGGAAAAGCGCCGTAGACGCGCGGATGGGGCGTGCCGCCCAACAGTCCGTCGGTACAGATGTTGACTTCCGGCCTGCGCATAATGTCCATGACACATTCTTCCGTGCCGTAAAACTCCACCATGCCGACCTTGTTTTCTTCCTCCACCAGCAGATCCATCATGGCGTCCAGCGGGTCGACGCCCCGCATTTCGCCGATTTCCACAATGTTTTTGCCGACACAGCACTGATTCTTTTTACTTTCCACGCTGGTCACCATAATGCCTTCCTGGGTGCAAAAGTCGATAAAAT
>CAJMOV010000300.1 GCA_905215125.1 uncultured bacterium
GCGTGGAAGCGGCGGAGGGGGAAGCATGGTGGTGAAGAAATGGGGTGTGATTGAAAAGGAAACAGGAGCCCAGGCTGGATATGGGAAAAAGGTGCGCACCCAGCTGGCCTACATGACTTATGCGCCAGTGGTTTTTATCTCGGCAAAAACCGGCTTGCGGGTAGAAAACCTTTTTGACGTCATCAAAAGGGTTTATGCCGCGTCGACAACGCGCATCACAACAGGTACGCTCAACGGCATTTTGGCTGAAGCGACAGCCCGCGTGCAGCCGCCGACCGATAAGGGCCGCCGGCTGAAGGTCTATTATATGACGCAGATCGGCGTCCAGCCGCCTGCTTTTGTCTGCTTCTGCAACGATGCGCGGCTTTTTCACTTCTCTTATCTGCGTTATTTGGAAAATAAGATCCGTGAGGTCTTCGGGCTGGAGGGGACTCCTATCCGCATGATCGTCCGCCAGCGCGGTGAAAAGGAAAGCTGAGGTTCTGATACACCATGATATTGCAGCATATCATTGATGGCAGTAGTTTTGTCCCCAATCTTTCGCCGCTGGTGCTCTACCCGCTGGCTGCGGCGATTGGGTATCTGCTCGGCTCGCTCAACTGGTCGATTATCTTTTCTCAACTGATTTACAAAAGCGATATCCGCAAATACGGCAGCGGCAACGCCGGTATGACCAATACGCTGCGCACCTATGGCAAGAGCAAGGCGGCCCTGGTTTTCGGACTCGACATGCTTAAGACGGTGGCGGCCGGACTCATCGGCGCCGCGTTGCTCGGCTATGATATGGGGGTAAAAATAGGGGGACTGTTCGCCGTGCTGGGCCATGTCTATCCTTTGTATTACCACTTTAAAGGGGGCAAAGGGGTGGTGTGCGGCATCACCGTCGTCGCCTTGATGGATTGGCGGGTGGCCTGTTGTGTGCTGGGGGTCTTTTTGGTCGTTTTGGCTATTAAACGTATCATTTCCCTTTCGTCGGTCTGCGGGGCGCTCACCTTCCCCGTCGGCACCCTGATTTTCCACCCCGGCGACTGGTTCTCCATCGGCTTTGCCGTGGTTACCGGGCTTTTTATCGTCTGGCTGCATCGCGCCAATATCAAACGGCTGCTCGAGGGGACGGAAGCCCCTATCACAGCGAAAAAAGAAAAACGTGAAAAGGGGGCGGCGCGATGAAAGTAACGGTTTTTGGCTGCGGAGGCTGGGGGATTGCCGTCGCCCGGCATCTGTATGGAAACGGCAGCAGCGTTACACTTTGGACGCCGTTTGAAGAGGAGTGCGCTGCCCTGCGCCGCCAGCGCGGCAATGAAAAGCTGCTGCCCGGCGTCCGCCTGGACGACGCTGTCGTTTTTACAGACGATATCCGGCAGGCGGCGCAATGCGACATGGCCGTCATCGCCGTGCCGTCCTTTGCCGTACATGAAACGGCCCTGCGTCTGCGCGACATCCTGCCCGCCGGCAGGCCCGTCGTACTGCTCAGCAAAGGGTTTGATCGGGAGGGGGGCAACTGCCTGCTTTCCGAAACGTTGGAGCGCGCTTTGCAGGGCCGTGCGCCTGTCGTCGCAGTAACCGGACCCTCTCATGCAGAGGAAGTGGCCCGCGGCGTGCCGACCGCCGTCGTCGCCGCGTCGCGCGACACACAGGCGGCCAAAGAGGTACAGGACGTCTTTGCCGGGCCGTCCTTCCGTGTATATACCAGCCCCGACATCGTGGGGGCCGAGCTGGGAGGAGCCATGAAAAACATCATGGCCCTGGCCGTCGGCATCAGCGACGGCGCGGGATTTGGCGATAATACAAAAGCCATGATCATGACCCGAGGTATCGCGGAGATGTCGCGGTTCGGCGTGCTTTTAGGTGGGAAGGCGGAAACGTTTGCCGGCTTGTCGGGTATCGGAGATCTTATCGTCACCTGTGTGTCTCAGCATTCGCGCAACCGAAGGGCAGGCCTGCTGATTGGTGCGGGAAAAAGCCCGGAGCAAGCCATTCAGGAGGTAGGCGCTGTAGTCGAAGGCTACTACGCCGTACAGTCGGTGCATGAGCTGCAGCGCACCGTGCCGGCTGAGCTGCCCATCACCGACGCCATCTACCGTCTGCTGTTTGAAGGGGCGGGGTTGGACGATGTGGTCAAGAGCCTGCTGTCCCGCGAAAAGAGATGCGAGCTTGAGCCCTGGCTGAACGTCCCTGCCGGCGCGGGCACCGATGCCATTTCCGGCGCATAAATTATAAGGAACAGCATTTTTCTAGCGAAAGGGAGACACCATATGAGAAATTATCGAGTGGGAATTATCGGCGCAACCGGCATGGTCG
>CAJMOV010000301.1 GCA_905215125.1 uncultured bacterium
TTGGCCCTCCCCGCTGATTTTAAATAAATTATATTCGGAAAAGCCGGCGTTTTCAATGGACTATGGAAATAATCGCGGCAGGGGGGAAGCAGGCTTTTCCTCCGCCCCCTTGACAGGACAGGGGAATGGGATTATAGTTTGATTATAAACAGTATGGTTTTAAACCAGTTGGAGGGATGCCCCTATGGCCAGACCGGCGGGGGCCTATCTGGATAGCCTGTTGAAAATTGACAAGGCATACCGGCGGTATGTGCAGGATAAGCTGGAAGAATACCGGCTGACGCCCTGCGAGGTCGCCGTTTTGCTCTTTCTTTACAACAACGCGCCCGAGCGGGACACGGCGTCCGACATCGCGCGAAGCAAGGGGCTGTCCAAGGGCCATGTCGCGCAGGCGGTAGAAGCGTTGTGCAGAAGGGGCTACCTGCGCGCGCTGCGGGACGAGAGGGACAGGCGGCTGGTACACCTCAGCCTGGGCGACAGCGGCGGCCCGGTCGGGCGGCATATAGAAGACGCGCACCAGAGCTTCATCTGCGCCGTTGAAAGGTCCATTTCGGCAGATGAGCTGGAGCGGGCGAGGCTGACATTGTCCAAGCTGGCGCAAAACGCAGAAAATTTAGTACAAAAGGGTGACAGACATGAATAAGCTCGGCGCCGCCAGGGAAGCCGATTTGGGGAAGGAAAGCATTGGCCGGCTGCTGTTCCAGCTGGCTACGCCGGCTATTTTGGCGCAAATTGTCAATGTATTATACAATATGGTCGACAGGATGTACATAGGCCATATTCCCGATATCGGGCGCGACGCGCTGACCGGCGTCGGCGTTACCATGCCCTTTATCATGGCGATATCGGCCTTTGCCGCCCTGGTCAGCATGGGCGGCGCGCCGCGCGCGTCCATCATGATGGGGCGGGGCGACAAGGAACAGGCGGAAAAGGTGCTGGGCAACTGCACGACCGGCCTTGTCGTCATCGCGCTGTTGCTGACCAGCGTGGTTCTGGTCTTTGGCGAGCAGATTCTGGGCGTATTCGGCGCCAGCGAAAACACCATCGGCTACGCCTGGGGATATATGCGCATTTACGCGCTGGGCACCATTTTTGTTCAGCTGGCCCTTGGGCTCAATGCGTTTATCAACGCGCAGGGATATGCCCGCATCGGGATGCTGACCGTCGTCATCGGCGCGGTGTGCAATATCATCCTTGACCCTGTCTTTATTTTTGTGTTTGACATGGGGGTGCAGGGTGCGGCGCTGGCCACCATTTTGTCGCAGGGGGTTTCCTGCATCTGGATTCTCCGCTTTTTGACGGGCAGGCACAGCCAGCTGAAGATCCGCCGCGCCAATCTGCGGATCCGTCTTGATATTTTGCTGCCCTGCGTGGCGTTGGGCCTTTCCCCCTTTATTATGCAGTTTACCGAAAGCGTGCTGTCAGTCTGCTTTAATACCAGCCTGCGCAGTTACGGCGGGGACATTGCCGTCGGCGCTATGACGATCCTGACGTCGGTCATGCAGTTTTCCATGCTGCCCCTTCAGGGCCTTACGCAGGGGGCGCAGCCCATTGTCAGCTTCAATTATGGCGCCGGCAATATCGACCGCGTCAAAAAGGCCTTCCGTCTGCTTCTGTGCGCTGCAATTGTGTATGCCGGCCTGATTTGGGCCACGTCCATGCTTTTCCCGCAGCTTTTTGCCGCTATTTTTACCGATGATGCCGAATTGATGGCCTTTACTCAGTGGGCCATGCGTATTTACATGGCGGCGTCGATTATTTTCGGCGTGCAGGTCGCCTGCCAGCAGACCTTTATCGCCCTGGGCAATGCCAAAACATCGGTTTTCCTCGCTCTGCTGCGCAAGGTCATTCTGCTTATTCCGCTTATTTTCATCCTGCCGATGTTTTTTGAAAACAAGGTCATGGCCGTTTTTCTGGCCGAGCCGGTGGCCGACTTCATCGCCGTCAGCGTGACGGCAACGCTTTTCTTCCGCCAGTACCGCACCCTGCAGGCGCGGCCTGCTGCCGCAGCCGAGAAATAAGGGGCGATGGAGCAAAAGGAGGATACCGGAATGCAGTTGCATTACGTCAAGCTTAACCCCAGTGGGAATACAACCGTTTTGATCCTTGATCCTGTGCCGGAGGATCAGCTTGCCGATGTCGCCCGACGGGTGATGGACGGGCAATCGCTGTGCGCCGAGCAGGTTGGATTCTGCCGGCCGGCTGCGGACAGCCGCGCCGTCCTGCGTATGCACCATCTGCCCCACCTTGATGGTAAGCCCTGCCAGCAGCACCAGCAGCATGGGCAGG
>CAJMOV010000302.1 GCA_905215125.1 uncultured bacterium
AACAGGGGTCTGTATTTGGCCATGGGCCGTGTCAAAAGCACCGCGCCGCGCTTTCCCCTCCTGAAGTTGAATTGTAAGCATTTTACTCATCCTCCGGCGCGGATAATTCATTCAAGGTCTGCACACTTCGCAGCTTACTCTGGATCTGGCGGGTACGCACGCCTATCAGCTTGTCCAATTCGTCTCCAGCCTGAGATATGCGCTTCTGTGTCGCTTCCAGAACGCTGCCGAAGGTTTCAAACTCTGTTTTGACAGAGCTGAGAACCTTCCACACTTCGCTCGAACGCTTTTGAATGGCCAGCGTTCTGAAGCCCATCTGCAGGCTGTTGAGCAAAGCTCCCATGGTTGTCGGACCGGCGATATTGACTTTGAACTCCTGCTGAAGGCTTTCCACCATACCGGCGCGAACCACTTCGGCATACAGTCCCTCAACAGGCAGGAACATGATGGCAAAATCCGTTGTCTCCGGCGGCGAAATATATTTGCTGTGTATATCGCGGGCAAAACCGCGGATGCGTTCCTTGAGCTGTTTGAGAGCGGCGTCAACCTGCGCTGCGTCGGCGGAATCATAAGCGTTTAGCAGCTGCTCATAAGCGTCTGCAGGGAATTTTGCGTCGACGGGCAGCCAAACGTGCGTTTTGCCTTCGCCCGGCAATTTGACGGCATACTCGACAACGCTCTGGCTTCCCTTTTTGGTAGCGACATTTTTGGCATACTGCTCTGGAGACAAAATCTGCTCCAGGATCGCGCCAAGCTGGATCTCTCCCAGCACCCCGCGTGTCTTGACGTTGGACAGCACCTTTTTCAGGTCGCCAACGCCGGCAGCCAGATTCTGCATTTCACCCAAGCCTTTATAAACCTGCTCCAGGCGGGTGCTAACCATTTGAAAGGAGTCATTTAGTTTTTTCTCCAGCGTGCTTTGCAATTTCTCGTTGACTGTCTGACGGATGCTTTCCAGCTGTACACGATTGTCATCCTGTATTCTGGCCATGCTGTCCGTAAGGGCCCGGCGCATATTATCCAGCTTTTGTTCTGTCTGCATGGATTGCTCCAGCAGCAGCTGGCTGATTTTTCCCATGCTGCTCTCGTTAAACTGATTCAGCATTTGCTGACGGGTTTTTAAATCGGCCATATCCTGCCGAATTTGACCGATCGTTTCCTGGGCTGCGCAATCCTTAATCAACATACGCAGCCCATCTATTTTGCGATATAGAAAAACAATAGCTACAATGAGCAGGATAATGATGGCCAGCGCAGCTCCTGCAAGAATCCATTCCAATGTGGTCTCTCCTTTCCCGACGCACAGGCATAAGAAAAGCAAACAGACAAACGCCCGTCTGCTTTATACTGCCTGAAGCAGCCCCTAGAGAATGAGCATGGCGTCCCCAAAGCTAAAAAAACGGTACCTTTCTTTCACTGCGACACGATAGGCGTTAAGGATATTTTCACGAGAGGAAAACGCGGAAACCAACATGATCAACGTGCTTTCTGGCAAATGAAAATTGGTGATCAGCCCATCAATTCCGTGAAACTGGTAACCAGGATAGATAAAAATATCCGTATCGCCGTCCATAGCGCGGATCGTGCCGTCATCCCGAGCCGCTGTCTCCAAGGTACGGCAGGAGGTAGTACCGACGGCAATTACCCGTCCGCCCGACTGACGGGCCGCATTGATTCGCCGGGCAGCTTCCTGAGAGACGAAAAAAGTCTCAGCGTGCATCAAATGCTCTGTAATGTTTTCTTCCTTTACTGGGCGAAAAGTACCAAGACCAACATGCAGCGTAATTGTAACAATATCTATTCCCTTCTGTCGAAGAGCCTCCATCAGCTGCGGCGTAAAATGCAGCCCTGCGGTTGGAGCCGCAGCTGAACCCAGCTCACGGCAGTAAACGGTCTGATAGCTGTCCTTGTCTTTGAGAGTGGTTTTGATGTAATGCGGCAGCGGCATAGTACCTACTCTATCCAGAATTTCAAGGAAAATGCCCTGATATTCCATATGAATAATACGGTTGCCGCTGGGCAGAACCTGCTGAATTTCTCCGCAAAGCTCACCGTTGCCAAAGATGACACGGGCACCTTTTCTCATCTTCTTACCGGGATAAACGATACATTCCCAATCATCGCCACCCAAATCCTTGAGCAGCAACACCTCAGCTGCGCCGCCTGTACCTTCTTTTTTTCCACAAAGCCGGGCAGGAAAAACCTTAGTGTCATTGACCACCAGACAGTCTCCCGGCTTAAGATAATCGAGATGGGAAAAGCGGCGTGTAGGGTAAGAGT
>CAJMOV010000303.1 GCA_905215125.1 uncultured bacterium
GAACGGCTTTCAGCCGAAATAAAAAATCTCACAGCGCCGCCTCCTGACAATCGTTTATTAGTATATCAAAATTACGCGTCATTGTCTATGCCTTCTTGCGACGGAATGGGAGTAAATTTGTTTCATTTTTTTGAACAAATCATTGCCCAGCCATCGCGATGCTCTTCCCCCGCTATCTCCATGCCGGCGCGTAGATAGGCGTTCCGCACTTCCTCGCAGCGGCTTTCAATAATCCCGGACAGCAGGATACGTCCGCCCGGGCGCAGCAGGCTGTACAGCCCCCCGCACATGGCTATGAGCACATCGGCGACGATATTGGCGCAGATCACGTCATACGGCCCGTTTTCCATGACGCAGCGCCGCGCCGGCCCTTCCTGCAGCCAGTCGCCGCAGCAGGCGTGCATGTCCGCGCAGGGGGATGAACGGCGCACATTTTCCTCCGCAGTGCGGACCGCCGTTTCATCGATGTCGCACAGCGTAACCCTTTCCGCCCCCAGCAGGGCTGCCGCTGCCCCCAGGATGCCGCTGCCGCAGCCCATGTCCAGCACGGCGGCCCCGCGCAGCTCCATCCCGTCCAGCGCCTCCATGCACAGCCGCGTTGTCGCATGGCCGCCGGTGCCGAAGCTGGACGCAGGATCGATGACAAGCACCCTGCGCCCCTCGGGGTTTTCAGCGCTCTCCCAGGACGGGCGCACCAGCAGGCGCCGCCCGACGGCAAAGGGCTTGTAATATTGCTTCCAGTTATTTTCCCAATCCTCGCTGCGCACATTTTCCTCCTGAAGCGACAGCGGGCCGTAAAAGCCCGTCTCATCGCCGCGGCGCAGCGCCAGCACGGCGGCCTCGGCCTCCTGCAGCAGCAGACGGCCCTGCTCGCCCTGCTCAAAATAAAAGGTAACGGTCGGCGCGCGATCCTGGTTTTCAAACAGCTCTTCCCCCAGATAATCCCAGCGGGGAGAGGGGGCATCGGTCAGCAACGCCACGTCGCCCGGATCGTCGATTTGGCAATACGGGCTGATGTGGCTCAACGCTGCGGCCAGCACTTCGGCCGCGGCGCCGGTCGTCTCTATCGTCAGCTTGATATAATCCATATGGAATCCCCTGTCGCTTTTTATACAGCATATCACAAAACCCGCTTTTTGTAAAAGGTTTGTAATATGCGCGCAAGTATGATATACTGAATCCAACGGAAAAAACACAGGGGGGATTTTTACGGCCAGCTTATTTGAGCGTATTTTCAGCCCGGTGCGATTACTGCGTAGTTCAAATCAGATTCTAGGGGATCTTCCCCCTGCTAAAGAGACGGTCGGCAGCCTTGCAAACGTCGCCTGGCCGTCTATTGTCGAAGCCTTTTTAGTCAGCCTGGTTTCCATGATAGACACCATGATGGTCGGCACTCTGGGCCACGAGGCTATTGCCTCGGTGGGGCTTACAAACCAGCCCCGGTTCATTGTGCTGGCTTTATTTATGTCCTTAAACGTCGGCGTCACCGCCGTTGTTTCCCGCCGGCGGGGCGAGGGCAACCGCGAAAGCGCCAACCGCACCCTGCGTCAGGCCCTGCTCATTGCGGCGGTGCTGTCCATTATCCTGTCGGCCATTGCCGTTTATTACGCCGAGCCGCTGCTGCGCTTTGCCGGCGCGCAGGACGATTCCATCGAAGGGGCCGTCGCTTATTTCCGCATCGTCATCGGCGGCATTTTCTTTAACATCATCTCCCTGACCATCAATGCGGCGCAGAAGGGCTGCGGCAACACCCGCATCGCCATGCGGACCAATGTCTGCGCCAACGTGGTCAACATCATCTTCAATTATCTGCTTATCGGCGGCAACTTCGGCTTCCCGCGTCTCGGCGTCGCCGGCGCCGCCATTGCGACAACGCTGGGCTACTTTGTCGCCTTCCTCATTTCCCTTTTCTCCGTGCGCAAGGCCGATCGCTTCCTGTATCTTTCCTTTAAGGAAAGCTTCCTGCCCGACAAGCAGAATTTTTCCGCGCTGATGAATGTCGGCTCGTCGGCCGCCGTCGAGCAGGTTTTTGTCCGCGTCGGCTTTTTTGTCTTTGCCAAAATTATCGCCAGCCTGGGGACGCTGGCCTTTTCCACCCACCAGATCTGCATGAATCTTTTAAACCTGTCCTTTGCCTTTGGCGATGGGCTGGCTGTCGCCGCGTCTTCCCTGGTCGGGCAAAATCTGGGGAAAAAGCGGCCCGACTTGGCCATCGTTTACGGCAAAACAGCCCAGCGTGTCGGAATTAT
>CAJMOV010000304.1 GCA_905215125.1 uncultured bacterium
GCGTCCTGGGCGGCGTCGAGCCGCTGCGCGCATAAAGAGCCCCTTGCCCTGGGCGCCCGGGGCAGAGCCTTATGCTTTGCGGGATGCAGCGCAACGAGCTGGGCAGCCGACGGCGGCTGCCTTTTTCTCTGTCCAGAAGGTATTGCATGTAAATATTAGGAATTTAAAAAAATATTTGCATTAAACACAAATATATGGTAATCTTATGGTAGCTTTTCTTCCCTATAAGGGGTTTCCAGCGCCGGAGGGGGCTTTTCGTATTCGATCCTTCTCCGGAATGAATCAGAGGAGGTTTTTGTATGAAAAAGCGCGCCCTGTCCCTGCTTTTGTCCCTGGCGCTGTGCGCTGGGCTGACCGTCCCCGCCGCAGCCGACACGGTGGAATCCGTCTGGAATGACGATTTCAGCGTGCTCTTTACCGTCACCACCAATTTCCACTCGGATTGGGGCCTGTATGACGGGCAGTATTCCATCCAGACCATCACCGGCTACCGCGGCAGCGATGCCGACATTGTTATTCCTTCCGTCGACGCAGACGGCGCGGCCATCCAGGCCATCAACGACTATGCTTTCCAGGACAAGACCGGCCTGGTGAGCGTCACCATTCCGAGCAGCGTGACCGGCATCGGCTGGGGGGCTTTCTCAGGCTGCAGCGGCCTGAAAAGCGTGACCATCCCGGACAGCGTGGTCAGGATCGGGAATAACGCCTTCGGCAACTGCTACGCCTTGAGCAGCATTACCCTGCCCAGCAGCCTGGCTGAGGTTGCCGACTCGACCTTTTTCTTCTGTGAAAGCCTGTCCAGTATTGTCATCCCCGACGGCGTCCAGCGCATCGGCAACAGCGCCTTCTGGAGCTGTGCCAGCCTGACCAGCGTCACCATCCCCGCCAGCGTGACCACCATCGATTACGGAGCTTTTATGGGCTGTAAAAAGCTGACCGACGTTTACTACGGCGGCACGGCGGAGCAGTGGGCGGCCATCAATATCAACAACAACCAAAACTATAACGACGCGCTGCTGAACGCCAACATCCACTACGGTTCCGCGCCTTCGACGCAGCCTGAGACCCCTGAGCAGCCCGAGACTGTGGGCGGCTTCAGCGACGTGCCCGCAGGCATGTACTACGCCCAGCCCGTCCAATGGGCGGTGGAGAAAGGCATCACCACCGGCACCAGCGACACGGCTTTCTCCCCGGAAGAAACCTGCACCCGCGGGCAGATCGTCACCTTCCTGTGGCGGGCCGCCGGGTCTCCGGAACCGACAGGAGACAATGTCTTTGCCGATGTGACGGCCGGCAGCTATTATGACAAAGCTACCGCCTGGGCCGCCGAGCAGGGCATGACAGAGGGGGACAGCTTCTCGCCCGACGAGGCCTGCACCCGCGCTATGGCCATGGAATTCATGTGGAAGCAGGCGGGCAGCCCCGACGCGGCTGAGGCCGGCTTTACCGACGTTTCCTCGGACGCCGTCAGCTGGGCGGTGGAGGCGGGCGTCACCAACGGCACCAGCGACACCGCCTTTTCGCCCGATGAGGCCTGCACCCGCGGGCAGATCGTCACCTTCCTGTACCGGGCTTTTGCGGAGTAAGGCGGGGCGCTGACCGGATTCCATCCTCACGCCCGCGTCCCGCGCTGAAGGCCGTTTGTCTTATTGACAAGCGGCTTTTTCCATGATATACTATCAAAGCCGCATTGAAAGGGCTGAAACGGGTCTTGCATCCGGCCCCCAGAGCGCGACTCTGAAAAAAGGAGGATATGGAAGATGTACGCAGTTATCGTTACCGGCGGCAAGCAGTTCAAGGTCGCGGAAGGCGACACCATTTTTGTCGAAAAGCTGGGCGTCGAGGATGGCGCCAAGGTCACCTTCGACAATGTTCTGCTGGTTGAAAAAGACGGCAGCGTCTCCACCGGCAGCGCCGTTTCCGGCGCCAAGGTGCAGGGCACCGTCGTCAAGACGGGCAAGCAGAAGAAGATCATGGTCTTTAAATACAAGGCCAAGAAAAACTACCGCCGCCGTCAGGGCCATCGTCAGCCCTATACCAAGGTCACCATCGACAAGATCGAGGCCTAAGCAGCTTTCCCATTCTGTTTAAACGGAGGTGCAAACCAAATGGCACATAAAAAAGGTATGGGCTCCACCAAAAACGGCCGTGATTCCGAGTCCAAGCGTCTCGGCGTCAAGCGGGCCGACGGGCAGCATGTTCTGGCCGGCAACATCCTGGT
>CAJMOV010000305.1 GCA_905215125.1 uncultured bacterium
GCTGTGGCTGCCCCGTCTGCGCTGGGGGGTCTACGCCCTGGAAAACGCGCAAATGGGCCTGCGCCAAGGCAGCGCCGTCGTCGTCACGCGCACGTCGAGGCCCCCGGCAGGGCGGATGATCGCTATCAGACAGGCGGGAGGCGTCGTGCTGGGGTATCTGGACAAGCTGGAGGACGGCGAGGCGGTATTGGATGCCGGCGGGCAGAGTATGACGGCGGCGCAGGGCGATATTCTGGGAACGGCTGATTACGAGGTATTTGTTCTCGGAGCCGTTATCCGCACGCTGGGCGGCGAGCCGGGCCGATATTTGGTCTGGGCGGCCGACGGCATTTACGTCTGCCTGCTGTGCGTCTGGCTGGCAACGCTGCCCAGCCGCCGGCGAAAACGGCGTAGGGAAGAGCTGATACGTCTGTTTGAATACTACGGCACAAAATATGACCGCGAAGAGGACGGTCTGGAATACTGAGAAACGGAGGAGCAGTCCATGTACGGTTTTGAGAACGGACCGCGCAAGCGGTTTCAATATTCCCCCAAGGAGAAAAAGAACATCGCCAAATTTGCCGTCTTTGTTTTATTTATGGTGTTGGTCGGAATGGCCTTCGGCTGGTGGCTTATGCTTCGACTTTCGGGGGTTTAAGGGATGTAAGAAGGACCGGGATGCTTCCCGGCCCTCTTTTTATTTTTTATTCTGTACGGCGGATTTCCAGATAGTAATGCTCCTGCGCAGGATCCAAGCTGACGGTATCGACATTTGCCGCCAGATCAAACCCAAAGTTCTGCCGGACGATTTCTATGCCGTCATACCCTGCAAGCGATGCGGTGACGGCTTCAAAGGCGAGGCTACTGCCCAGCTGGGTTACCATATCATAGCCATAGACGCCGGCGTTGTCCGCGCCGGTACAGGCAAAATCAAAGCTGGCCGGCTTGACGGCTGAAATGCTGACCGTTATGCTGCCGCCGGCGGGGATGGAGACGTCGACCGTTTCATATAGCACGCGCCGGCAGTGCTTGGCTTCGGAGATGATGTCCTCCAGCATTCCCATTGTATAGCGCTCGGCGGGGGAGTCGCCCAAAGGGCCATACTGGGCGAAAAGCCGCCGGATTTCCTGAAAATACAGCTCGAAGGGAACCTCGTCATATCCTTCGGCGGGGCCGCCGTACACCGTCTCAAAAGCCTGCGTCAGTGCTAGGAGCACTTCGTCCAGGGTGCTTTCGTACCGCGTCACGCTGGCGGCGACGCCCTCTATTTCCTCACCCGGCTCACAGCCGCCGTCGGGGTAGCCTTCCAGGGTGTAGCCGTCTAAATCCTGCCCTGCGACGATAAGATAGACGGCGCTGCTGTAGCCGTTTTCGCCCTCCCTGGGAACTGAGAAATTGCGGGTGGTGAATCCTGTTTTGTCGTTCCAGGAGCCCCCGTTGAAGCCATACGTCAGGATGGAGGTTTTTTCGGGGTCGATGGTAAAAGACATCTCCAGAGTGGGGCTGGCGTATGTCTCGTGATCGTCGGCGGAGACGTCCGTCAGCTTGTACACGATGACGGGGATGTCAAGGGAAGGCACGGCGGTCAGGACGGCTTGCAGGTAATCGCCGCTTTCCAGCAGGGACTTGTACCCTTCCCAGGAGTCGAGCTGGTCGAGGTTGATGCTGCCGTCCGCAGAGCCGCTTCCCACTGCGCTGGCAAAACCGCCGCTGTACGGCCCAGCCGACAGCGCTGACGGCGTTTCTTTCCCGTCTACGAAAAGGCGCGGCCGCTTCAGCTCAGAAAAGCTGGAAGCGTACGGATAGGCAAGCGTGACGGTAATATCCTGGTCCCCGTAATTAGACAGGACGTAATCGTCCTGTAAAGCGGCGGAAGGGCTGCCGTCACGGGCAGAGAAATCATAAGTGATGTGCCGCTCGGCGGAAGGGCTTTCATTCCCGTCCAATACGGTGAGGGGGAAAGCAGGCCCCGCATAGGACATGAAGGTACTGCCGCCGCCATGCCCGGCGCCGCCGGAGGACGCGCCGCCCGGCCCCCAGCCCCAAAAGCGGATACCGATACCGGCGCCCGACAGACAGACGGCAAGGACTGCTGCGGCCAGCGCGCCCCGCTTCAGCCTGGGGCGGGAACAGACGCAGGGCTGCGCCGCCCCTTCCACCAGATCGTCGCGGATGCTCGTGATAGCGTCAATCAAACGGTGCGCTCCCATCATCATGAGACGCCCTCCTTCTCC
>CAJMOV010000306.1 GCA_905215125.1 uncultured bacterium
CGCCGACATCAGCGCGCGCGGCTTGGGCCGCGACATCCCCCCCGGGCAGCTGGGAGACATCCTGCCGCGCCTTCAGTCGGAGGGGGTGCAGACGCTGTCCCTCATCAGCCCGACCCCTTATGTCCCGCTCATCATAGAAGCGCTGGAGGGGGTGCGGAGCAGGCTGGCTGTGCCGGTTGTCTATAATACCGGCGGATATGAAAATATTTCTACTCTGCGGCGGCTGGAAGGGCTGATCGACGTCTATCTGCCCGATTTAAAGACCCGATCCCCAGAGCTTGCCGCCCGTTACTCGGCGGCGCCCGACTATTTTGAAGCGGCGTCGGCCGCCATACGCGAGATGGCGCGGCAGACGGGCGCGCCGCGGCTTTCACCCGACGGCATCCTTCTTCGCGGCACGCTGGTGCGGCATCTCGTCCTGCCCGGCGGACGCCGCGATTCAATCGCCGTGCTCGACTGGCTGGCGGAAGCCTTTCCGAAAGGGGAGGTGCTGCTCAGCCTGATGAGCCAGTACACCCCCGATTTTGTGCGGGGCGATTACCCCGAGCTGCGCCGCCGTGTGACGAGCCTTGAATATCGCCGTGTGCTGGAGCACGCCCGGGAGCTCGGGCTGACGGGCTATTGCCAGGAGCGTTCGGCCGCCGGCGCGCAGTATACCCCTGATTTTGATCTTACCGGAATCCAATGAACGACAAGACTGCCAGGAAAAGGAGAGATTGACGTGCAATACAGAATTGACAGCTGGTTTGAAGCCCACCGCGACGAAATGGTGCGCGATATCATGCGCATCTGCCGTATCCGCAGCGTGCGCGAGGACAGCCGCGAGGGTATGCCCTACGGCGAAGGCCCGGCCAAGGCGCTGGCAGAGATGCTGGGCATGGCGGGAGAAATGGGCTTTGCCACCCGCAACTACGAAAACTACGTCGGCGCCATCGATTACAACAGCCAGGAGACTGAGCTGATGATTCTGGCCCACCTTGACGTTGTGCCGGAGGGCACCGGCTGGACGGTGACGCAGCCGTATGAGCCCAAAATTGCAGACGGGCGGCTGTACGCCCGCGGCGCGGCGGACGACAAGGGCCCTGCCATTGCGGGGCTGTACGCCATGCGCTGCCTGCGCGAGCTGGACGTCAAGCTGAGCCGCAATGTCCGCCTGCTTGTCGGGTGCGACGAGGAATGTGGCTCCTCGGATCTGAAATATTATTTTGCGCGGGAAAAGGCACCGAAACACAGCTTTTCGCCGGATGCCTCCTACCCTGTCTGCAACGTGGAGAAGGGGAGCTTTGGCGGAAAATTCACCGCCCAGTGGCCGGAAAGCGCCGCGCTGCCCCGCATTATCAGCGTCCAGGGCGGCCACACCGCAAACGTAGTGCCGAGCGATGCGGAAGCCGTCGTCGAAGGGCTGGGGCTCGCCGACGTGCAGAGGGTGTGTGCTGAATACCAGTCCAAGACAGGGGCCGGCTTTACGGCTGCGGAGGAAAACGGCTGCGTCAAAATTGCCGTCAAGGGGGAAAGCGCCCATGCGTCCACCCCGCAAAAGGGCAATAACGCCGCGCTGGCGCTGATACAGATGCTGTGCGCCCTGCCGCTGGCCCACTGCGAAGGACTGGATCGCCTGCGCGCTGTGGCCGACATCTTCCCCCACGGCGACCACGGCGGCAAGGCGGCCGGTGTAGCGCAGAGCGATGAGGTTTCGGGCGAGCTGACCCTCAACGTCGGTATCTTCCGCTATACCCTGACAGGACTGGAGGGGGTTATCGACAGCCGCACCCCCATCTGCGCCAATGAGGATAATATGTCCAGGGTACTGGAGAAAAAGCTCAATGCCCGCGGCCTTCAGCTCAGCACGACCAAAATGCGTCCGCCGCACCACACGCCGGAGACGTCTTCCCTGGTGCAGACCCTGCTGCACGTCTATGAGGAGGTGACGGGGGAGAAGGGCAGCTGCTATTCCATGGGCGGCGGCACCTATGTGCACGATATCGAGGGGGGCGTCGCCTTTGGCTGCGCCAAGCCGGATACGGAAAACAACATGCACGGCCCGGACGAGTTTGCCGTCATTGAGGATCTGGTCGAAGGCGCGCGCATGTTCGCCAGGGTCATCGTCGGCATGTGCGGCTGACACGGCAGAACGGAAAGCAGAAAAACATACGGCAGAGGCACGAG
>CAJMOV010000307.1 GCA_905215125.1 uncultured bacterium
CTGCTGCTCATCGCCGGCATGGGGCTTTTTACCCTGGGGGCAGAAATGTCTATAATACCTATGGGCGAAGGCATCGGCGTGCAGATGAGCAAAGCAAAGCGGCTTTCAATGCCCCTGCTGGCTTGCTTTGTCATTGGCGTCATTATCACCATTGCCGAGCCTGATTTGCAGGTGCTGGCCACCCAAATTCCCGGTATTCCCAACCTTATGCTGATTTTGGCCGTCGCCATTGGTGTGGGCGTCTTTTTGCTGATCGCTGTGCTGCGTATCCTGTTTAAAATCCCGCTCAAATATCTGCTGATTTTTTTCTACATTCTGGTATTCGTCCTGGCCTATTTCTCCCCAAACGACTTTATCCCTGCCGCTTTTGATTCCGGCGGCGTGACAACGGGGCCTATGACGGTTCCCTTTATCATGGCCCTGGGCATCGGCCTTGCCACCCTGCGCAGCGATAAGGGCTCCGGCGACGACAGCTTCGGCCTTGTCGCCCTGTGCAGCATTGGGCCCATTTTATCCGTTTTGCTTCTCGGCCTCTTTTATTCCCCGTCGGCCGACGCCGTGCAGTCCGCCGCCCCGACGGCGGGCAACACGCGTGAAGCGGTGGCCCTGTTTGTCCATGCGCTACCGTATTACGCAAGGGAGATGCTGAGCGCCCTTGGCCCTATCGCCGTTGTCTTTGCTGTTTTTCAGCTTGCGACACGCCGTTTCCACGGCAGGCAAATCTGGCGCATGCTGTGCGGCTTTCTTTTCACTTACCTCGGCCTGGTTGTTTTCCTGACCGGCGTCAACATCGGCTTTATGCCGGCAGGCCAGCTGATTGGACAGGAGCTGGCTTCAAGCCCGTATCAGTACCTTCTGGTCCCCATCGGGGCGTTGGTCGGGTATTTCATTGTCGCAGCCGAGCCCGCCGTGCATGTTCTAAAAAAACAGGTTGAAGAGGTCTCCAACGGCGCTATCACCCAGCAGTCCATCAGCATGGGGCTGTCAATCGGCGTCGCCATTTCCGTGGGCATCGCCATGCTGCGCATCCTTATGGGTGTCTCCATCCTGTGGTTCCTCATTCCCGGCTATGCCCTTTCGCTTTTTATGAGCTTCCGTGTCCCTCCCATATATACCGGTATTGCCTTTGACTCGGGCGGCGTCGCCAGCGGCCCGATGACCGCCACCTTCCTGCTGCCCTTGGCTATGGGCGCGTGCGAGGCGCTGGACGGCAACCTGATGACAGACGCTTTCGGCATCGTTGCCATGGTCGCCATGACGCCTCTGATCACCATTCAGGCGCTTGGACTGTATTCGGAAATCAAACGCAAGTCTTGCCTCCGCAGCGCTGCCAGCATCCTGGATTGCGTGGAGGATGGTATCATCTACTACGACCTTGAAGGGGAGGTGGGCTGATTATGGCAGGCGCCGCTTCAGATCCCGCGAAAATCATCATTTCCATCGTCGAACGCGGGCAGGGCAACCATATCTGCCATCTGTGGCTTGACTGCGGCATCCCGCTGCACCACCAGTGCATCGGCCATGGTACGGCAACGAGCGACATGCTGGATATGCTGGGGCTGGGCAGCAGCGAAAAAGACGTGCTCATCAGCATCGGGCCGCGCAGCGTCGTCGACCGCACGCTGACTGAGCTCAACGAATCGCTGGGCGACGCCGGCCGCGGCAAGGGCAAGGGCATTGTATTTTCCCTTTCACTAAACGCCATAAGCGCCCTGGCGGCCGCTACATGGGGTGCGGACGGCAAGTCTTCCGGGCAGGAGGGAACAAATATGAAAACAGAAAGCAAGCATTCTCTCATCCTGATCACTGTCAGCCAGGGATATACCGACGACGTCATGGATACGGCTAAAAAAGCCGGTGCCACCGGCGGCACCGTCGTGCGAGCACGCTGGGCCGGCGCCGACCACCTCGAACAGTTTTACGGCATCACCCTGCAGACAGAAAAGGAGATCATCGCTATCCTGGCCCCCAACGACATCCGCGCACGCATTATGGAGGACATCAACGCCAAGCACGGCCTAAAAACCAAAGCTCAGGCCCTGCTTTGCTCCCTTTCGGTCGACAAAGCTTTCAAGCTGACCTGAGCCGTTGCCAAGGGCATGGATAATAAAAGGAAGCGCGGCCGCGCTTCCTTTTATTATCCGCCGGCTATTTCCCCGGGA
>CAJMOV010000308.1 GCA_905215125.1 uncultured bacterium
AGCCTGCACCGCTCCGATGCAGGTAAAATCCCCTGAGGCAATTTGTTCATGCCAGCGGAACAACTTTTTCCAGCTGTCTATGATTTTGCGTTTAAGCTCAGGGTAAAAGGCGGTCAGCATGACGTCGCTTTCCCGCAGGCCGCATAGGGAAAGCTCCCGTGCAAAGGCCCGTTCGTCGCATTCGTCCTCGCCCATATATTTCATTTGCAATACGCGATACCAGTCGTACATGTCGAAAAAGACCGCCTCACGGGTCGGCACGTCGAGCGTCAGGGTGCAGCCCTCGTCGTTCTGCGCCACGCCGCGGGGGTCGGCAAAGGCCCAGTAAGGGAACTCGGCCCCTGCCGGCGGCGGGACGATGCGCGCCGCCTCCTGAGCGTACCAGCGGTAAGCGGTCAAAAAGACCGGGGCGCTTTCGCCGTATTTCCGCCGGACGTATTCTTCCCTGGAAAAGCAGACGCCGTCCCGACGGATGGCGTCGCAGACCGCAGAGGCCTGCGAGGTATAAAGCCTTATGGCGTTCTGCCGATGATCCATTCCTTCCGCATCTCCCATATCAGCCCGTACTCCGCCGGGCCGCCCAGTTGGATACCGTCGTCAAACAGCCTTTGCCAGCTGTCGATGATTTCCCGCTTGATGTGCGGGTAGAACTGCGTCATATACGCCTTGGCGTCACTGACGCCGTAAGCCTGGAGCAGGGCGCGGTGCCGCAAGGCGTCCTGCCTGTCGCGGGGGATATAGGAGTAATTGAGGATAGCCCCCCATTTGGCGATGTTGACGCGGGTGATAAGGCTTTCGTCGACTGCAAGCTCAAGCAAAGCCGTCCCTTCGCTGGGCAGCATGGCCGTCTCACCGGAAAAAGAGAGCCAGACGGGGAAATCGGCGTCGGCCGGCTTGCGTGCAGCGTCGGGGCTGTGCCGGGCCAGCCAGTCGTAGGCTTCAAAGACGATGGGGGCGTCGGCGCCCAGGTCCCGGGCGATGTTCTGGCGCCTGGCGACGTAACGCCCCTCCCGCTCAAGCGTTTCCAGCACGCTGATGTGCTGCTTGGTCCATACTGTGATGGCGGCCACAAGCCCACCCCCCGTCAGGCGCCGGTCAGCTCGGCAAGGGCCGCCAGGCAGGCGTCGATCTCCTGCTCGGTGTTGCCGTAGCCAAAGGAAAAGCGCACCGTGCCCTGCGGGAAGGTGCCCAGACTTTTATGCGCGCGCGGCGCGCAGTGCATCCCGCAGCGGGTCATGATGCCGTACTGGTTGTCCAGCGCAAAGGAAAGGGCGGCGTTGTCCATGCCCTCAAAGTCAAGCGAAACGATAGGGGCGCGGCCCTCAATGCCGTCCAGCCCGGCGATGCGGGCGTGCGGCAGGGCGCGGACGCCGCCGAGAAAGCGCTGCGCCAGACGCAAATCATGCTCGCGCAGCGCGTCGATGCCGGTTTTTTCCAAAAAGCCCAAGGCGGTGTGCAGACCGATGATGCCGGGCAGATTAAGGGTACCCGGCTCAAAGCGATCGGGCAGGAAGGGCGGGACCTCCTCGCTGTCCGACAGGCTGCCGGTGCCGCCGCTGACAAGGGGATCGATTTCCTCCGCCAGCTCGGGGCGCAGGATCATGCCGCCGATGCCCTGGGGGCCCAGAAGTCCCTTATGGCCGGTGAAGGTCAGCGCGTCGATGTGCAGCTCGTCCATCGAAAGGGGGAACAGCCCTGCAACCTGCGCGCTGTCGACGATAAAGCGGACCTGCCGGCGGCGGCAGATTTCAGAAGCCTCGCGCAGCGGCATCAGGGTGCCGCAGACGTTGGAGGCCGCCGTCATGACGACGGCCCGCGTGCGCGGGGTGATGAGGTCTTCGATTCTCTGGGGGTCGAGCACCCCGCGGCCGTCGGCCTGCGCCGCGTCGAACAGGACGCCCTTCTGCGCCATCTGGTGCAGGGGGCGCATGACGGCGTTGTGCTCCATTGACGTCGTTACAACATGGTCGCCCGGTTTGAGCCAGCCTTTGATGATCGTGTTGAGCGCATAGGTGACGCTGGGGGCAAAGACGACGTTTTTACATTCGCCGGAAAAGCCGAACAGCCTTGCCAGGCCCTCGCGCGTTTCAAATACGTCGCCTGCGATCTGATACGCGCCGGCATACCCGCCGCGGTTGATGTTAAAAGCGCCGCCGTTTATC
>CAJMOV010000309.1 GCA_905215125.1 uncultured bacterium
CCATCCAAGCAAAGGCGAAGAACCAGTGGCGCGGTCATACGGGAAAATACAGCGTGCAGCTGAGAGAGCATGTCCCCGGTAAAAAGGCCGTCCTGCTTGAAAGCGTCCGCCCTGTCCGCGCCGTTTTCCCGTCCTGCCGGCTGCTTGGGGCGCAGGCCGGTTTTCCGCTGCATGGCGGCGGCCAGGCGTTCAAGCTCTGTCGCGGCCAGGGCGCCGTCGCCCACTGCTGTGACAACCTGGCGCAGCGGCTTGATACACACATCCCCGGCGGCGTACAACCCGTCCGCTGTTGTTTTCTGGTTCCGGTCGGTGACAATATAGCCTTGCTCGTTCAGCTCTGCCAGGCCCCGTACCAGCTCTGTAGCCGGCTCGTACCCTGCAAAAACGAACACGCCGAGGGTCTCCCCGTCCGCCGCGTGCCGCTTGGTCACATGGCCGGTACGGGTATCGCGGTATCGAAGACAGCGCAGCGCCGAATCTCCGGACACCTCCTCCACCTCTATATTGGTGAGAACGGTGATTTTTTCGTGGCTGCGCGCCGCTTCCGCCGTCGCTTTGGCGCAGGTGAAATCCTCTCCGCGGATAAGAATGGTCACATGGCTTGCATATTTTGTCAGAAATACGCTTTCCTCCGCCGCGGCAAAGCCACCCCCTATTACAAAGACTTCCCTTCCGGTGAAAAACTCGCCGTCGCAGGTGGCGCAATAGGCGACACCCCTCCCTTGGAATTCCTCTTCTCCCCGGAAGCCCACCTTTCGCGGATGCGCCCCGGTAGCCAACAGCACGCCGAAGCACTTGAGAGCGCCCCGGCCAGTGCGAACAATCTTGACATCTCCCGACAGATCCAGGCCGGTTACCTCGGCCAGCAGGAATTCCGCCCCGAAGGCTTCCGCCTGCTTCCGCATGGTTTCGGTCAGCTCCGCCCCGCCGGTCTTTCCGACCCCGGGATAATTGACCACCTCGGATGTGATGGTTATCTGTCCCCCAAAACGCTCCTTTTCCACCACAACCACCCGATACCGGGCCCTCGCCAAATAAAGCGCAGCCGTCAAGCCGGCCGGCCCGCCGCCGATGACGACAACATCATACAAATTTTCCATGCTTTCGCTCACTTCCCCATCGCCTGAAGGAACCACAGCGTCTTGTTATAGCCGGACAGCTGCTCTTCCATAGCGGAGACGGCGTCATACAGCCCTTCCCCTTCGGCCAAGGCGCGGATCTCCTCTGCCTGCACCTTCAGCACGGCCAGATCCTGCTGTACAATCGCCAGCGCGTCACCGCACCGGCGATCCTCAGAGCCAAGCTCTTCCAGCGTAGCCAACTCCAAATACTCCTTCAGCGACGCTGGCGGATAAACGCCGTGCATTTTAAGCAGCTCGGCAACGGCATCCAGCACGTCGGCAAGGCTGTCGTACAGAGTCTCCAGATATTCGTGCGTCTGCCTGAAATCCGGCCCGACCACATTCCAGTGCAGGTTGTGCAGCTTAACGTACAGGACGCCTGCATTGGCCAGATAACGGCCCAGGGCCGAAGAAAGCTCATTTTTCATCATCCGCGCCCCCTGTCAGTACGGTTACAGCTGACCAACCAGATCCAGGCTGGGCTTCAATGTCTCGGCCCCGGGCTGCCATTTCGCAGGGCAAACCTCATCCCCATGCGCGGCGACGAATTGGCTGGCCTGAACCCTGCGCAAAAGCTCGTCCGCATTGCGGCCTACATTGCCCGCAATCACTTCATAGGCTACAATTCTGCCTTCAGGGTTGACGATAAAGCTGGCGCGTTCGGCAACGCCGTCGGCTTCAATATAAACTTCAAAATCCTTTGCCAGCGCATGGGTGGGATCAGCCAGCATGGGATATTGAATCTTCTGAATACGATCCGAAGCGTCGTGCCATGCCTTGTGGACAAAATGGGTGTCGCAGGAGACGGCGTAAATTTCACAGCCAATATCCCGGAATCTGACATACAGATTGGCCAAATCCTCCAGCTCTGTGGGGCATACAAAGGTAAAGTCGGCCGGATAAAAGAAAAATACGCCCCATTTGCCCAGCACGTCTGCCTTCGTCACAGCGCGGAAGGCGTTGTTCTGGTAGCACTGCACGGAAAAATCTGAGATTTCTTTTTGGATCAGGGACATGATATGGTCCTCCATTCATTTTA
>CAJMOV010000310.1 GCA_905215125.1 uncultured bacterium
GCGGACCTACCGTCGCCGCTCGGCGCCACCAGCTCATCAATATTTTTTAGAGCGGCCGCGCGCATCGCTTCCAAAGTGCTTTCAAAAAGTTTAGCATCGCCACGATTGTCTCGAATGGTGCCAAGTTCATTATCTGACGTCATGGAAAACCCCCCTTTATTTTTAAGAATAGTATATCAGATTTTTCCACCAGGTCAACAGGAGGTGAGAGCATGGCAGAAGAAATTGAAATTGCCGTAAAAGTGGACAGGCAGGCCGGCCAAAAACTGAATACCCTTTCAAAGCAGACCAAAGCCCTTGGAAAAGATGTAGATAGCCTGACAAAAGGGATAAAGGACTGGAACAAGGCAGCGGCCACGGGGGCCAGAGATTCATCCGAGCTGGCGGCCGGGCTGGAAAAAGTAAACGGTGAGGCCAATCAGACGCGGGAAATCTGTCACAAATTAAAGGATGAAATCGATAAAGACGATTTCTCCGGGATTGTTGAAAGTAATCAGATTAGATTTGATAAGCAGATGCGGAATACCGTCGAGGCGGAGAGTAGGGCGACCAACTGGGCTGGAGGCGTTGGAGGGCGGGCAAAAGGACTGATAACGTCGGGCGTTATGCAGCAGTTGGGCGACAGCGCCGTGCAGCTTACGGGCACGGTGGTGAGCAGCGCCGCGGGGCAGCAGGGGGGACAGCTTGTTTCCTCGATTCTCTCGGGGGCGGTTTCGGGCGCAATCATGGGAAGCGTCGTGCCGGGAGGCGCCGCGGCCGGCGCGGTCATCGGCGGGATATCGGGGCTGCTGTCCGGCGGGAGTGAAATCTACCAGGAGAGGGACGACGCCTTTAAGGCGTACTACCGCGGGCTGTTCGAAGCGGGCGAAACTGCGCGGGCGGAAAGTCTGACGGCTGGCATCGCCACGGCGTCGCAGCGCGAGCTGGACGCCATCGCCTTCAATAAGCTGCTGGGCGAAGGCGTCGGAGACCAGTATCTGACCGACCTGCGGCGCATGGCGGCCGAAACGCCGCTGGAGTACAGCGACCTGACGGGGATGTCGCGAGCGCTGGCAACGGGGTTCGGGGACAGCCCGGAGCGGATGCTTAAGCTGATGCAGGCCATCGGCGACGCGGGCAGCGCCGTCGGCGTGACGGCGGAGGACATGACCCAGATGGCCCAGGCCATGAGCCGGATGCAAGGCAGCGGCAAGGCGACGCTGGAGTACCTGAATATCCTGCAGGAGCGGGGGGTCAACGTCATTGGCATGCTGGCGGAGGCATACGGCAAGACGCAGGGGCAAATTTACGACCTCATTTCCAAGGGTGAAATCGACGGACGAAAAGCGGTAGACATCATCCAGGCGGGCATGGAGGGGGATACCTACCGCGGTGCGATGGAGACCATGGCGCAGACTTTCAGCGGGCTGACGTCGACGCTGGAGGACACGATGACGGAGCTGGACAACGCGCGGGGCGAGGGGTACACGGACGAGCGCAAGGCGGGGCTGACGGCGGAAATCGACGCCTACGGCGGCGCTTTGGGCGACGCGATGAAGCTGCTCAACCGGGCCAGCGGCGAGAACGAAGCCTTTATGGAGAACCTGGAGGAGCAGTACAGGCGCGAAGCGCTTTCCGCCGTTTTGACGGGCGGGAAGACGACGCTGTTTGACGAGGAGTTCCAGAGCGAGCTCGCCGCCCTGCGCGAGCAGTACGGCGATGCCAGCCGGGAGTATATTGAGGGCAACCAGCAGGCCGGCCTGCAGATGGAAAGCCTGGCGCGCCAGGCAGAGGCGCTGGCCGCCATGGCGTATGAGAACAGCGAGGAATATGGGCTGATGCGCGAGACGGAGGACGGGCTGATTGCCGCCCTGCGCGAAAATACGGCCGCTTTGAGCCAGGGATACCTGTTTGATTATGAGCGCGAGCAAAATCTTTCCAGAGGGCGGATGAGCACCCTGGATTACGGCGCAATGATCAGCACCGGCATGGGTATCGGCAGCGCGGGGTCGACCAGCATGGGGCTGCATGAATACAGCCGGGACCGCGCCGCGTCGCCGGACGGGACATTGGGGCAGGTATGGTCAGCCAGTATGGGCATGAACGAATACGGCAGGCACGCGGCGGGGCTGCGGCGTGTGCCGTACGACGGATACGCAGCCATATTGCAT
>CAJMOV010000311.1 GCA_905215125.1 uncultured bacterium
ATACCATGTCCTCGTACATTTTGCCGACCATTGCGCTGGGCCTGATTTACGCGGCGTCCATCGCCCGTCTGTGCCGCACAAATATGCTGGATGCGCTTAACCAGGATTATGTTCGCACAGCGCGCGCGAAGGGCGTCAGCGAGTTTAAAATTGTCATGCAGCACGGCCTGAAAAACGCCGCCATCCCCATCATTACCTATATAGGCATCCTGATCAAAAGCATTCTGGGCGGCTCGGTGCTGGTTGAAACGGTTTTCGCCATACCCGGCCTGGGAAAGACCATGGTCGACGCCATCACCCAGCGCGACATCCGCCTCATTCAGGGCTGTACCATTTACATCGCCGTGGTGTTTGTTGTGGCCAACCTGATCATCGACCTGGTGTACGGCCTGCTCGACCCCCGAATCCGTGTTGGACAGGAGGCATAGCGTATGAGATTATGGAAAAGAAAAAACGATGTCTTTGACGCCCTGATCGAAGGGGCGGATGGGGTATCGTACACCAGCTTTTATCATGATGCGTTTAAGCGGCTGCGCAAGGACAAGGTGGCCATGGTGTGTTTAGCTGTCGTCATCCTCATCATCCTGGCCGCCATTTTTGCCCCCTTCATCACCCCGTATGACGAGGAATACATGGATATCGGCAACGAGCTGGCCGGCCCGTCGGCCGAACACTGGCTGGGCACCGACGAGTTTGGGCGCGACATCTTTACCCGCATCATTTACGGCTCGCGTGTCTCGCTGATGGTCGGCCTGGTGGCTGAAGCCATTGCCGTCGCCATCGGGCTGGTTATCGGCGCCGTCGCCGGGTTTTACGGCGGAAAGGTCGACGCGGTACTGTCGCGTATAATTGAAATTTTCGCGTCCTTCCCGCACATTCTGTTTGCCATTGTCGTCATGTTTGTCCTGGGCACGGGCATCATCAACGTCTTTATCGCCGTCGGCGTCGTCGGCTGGACGGGCCTTGCGCGCGTCATCCGCTCGCAGATCATGCAGCTCAAGCAAAAGGAATACGTCGAGGCGGCGCGCGCCAGCGGCGGGCGCAACATGCAGATCATCTTCCGTCACCTCATTCCCAACTGCCTGTCGACCATCATTGTCGTGGCGACGATGAACATTCCTTCCGATATTATGTATGAAGCCAGCCTGTCCTTTCTCGGCCTTGGCGTCCAGCCGCCGCAGGCCAGCTGGGGCTCGATGATTTCAGAGGCGCGCAAATTTATGCGCCAGAATGCGGGGTACAGCGTTTTCCCCGGTATCGCTCTCATCATCACCGTTTTGGCCTTCAACCTGCTGGGCGACGCGCTGCGCGATGCGCTTGACCCGCGCCTGAAAAACCTGTAAGGAGGGGCGAATATGGGTGAAAAACTGTTGGAGGTCAAAAACCTCAGTACATACTTTTACACCGACGAGGGGGTCGTCTACGCGCTGGACGACGTCAGCTTTGATTTGGACAAAGGCGAGGCGCTGGGCATCGTCGGCGAATCGGGCAGCGGCAAAAGCGTGACGGCCCTGTCCATCATCCGGCTGGTGCAGTCACCCCCGGGCAAGATCGTCGCGGGGGAGGTTCTGCTTGAGGGTGAAGACCTGCTCAAGAAGAGCGGCAAGGAAATGCGCCGCATCCGTGGCGAAAAGGTATCCATGATCTTTCAGGAGCCGATGACGGCGCTCAACCCCGTCTTTACCGTCGGCCAGCAGATTATGGAAAGCATCCTGATCCACCAGAGCAAAAGCAAGAAGCAAGCGCGTGAGCAGGCCATTGAAATGCTGCGGCTCGTCGGCATCCCCGCGCCGGAAAAGCGGGTCGACGATTACCCGCACCAGATGTCGGGTGGCATGCGCCAGCGCGTCATGATCGCCATCGCGCTGTGCTGCAACCCGCAGCTTCTCATCTGCGACGAGCCGACAACGGCGCTCGACGTCACCATCCAGGCCCAGATCCTCGAGCTTATCCGCGACATCCGCGAGCGGCTGGGCACGTCGGTCATCCTCATCACCCATGACCTGGGCGTCGTGGCGCAGGTGGCCGACAAGGTCATGATCATGTACGCTGGAAAAATGATGGAATACGGCACGGCCAGACAGATCTTCACGCAGCCGCTGCACCCTTACACCGCGGCGCTGATGGATTCCATCCCCATCATTG
>CAJMOV010000312.1 GCA_905215125.1 uncultured bacterium
GCTCTCTGAACGGGCGATTGTTTTTTCTCCATTGCTTATGGCATTAGCTGCGGTAGGGTCCATGCTGCTGTCTTACCGTATAGCCCTGCGTATTTACACAAAAAAAGATCTGTGAGCGCAGCCTAAAAAAGGACGGTCAGCTGCGACCGTCCTTTTTCTGTTCAGATTTCCACCTTCCGAAGTGGGATCGCTGCTCGACAGTGAAAGTTTTGCGCTTTATTCAGCCAGCACTTTTTTGAGATGCGCAAAGCGGGGGACACCGTTTTCCCACGGAAACTGCGGCTGTCCCTGGATAAGGGGCAGGGAATACTGCAAAAATGCGTCGGAAATGCCGGCATTTTTTGCGTCGATCCATTCCAGAGGGAATTTTTTTTCAGCGTTGGCCGTCGCCGTCAGATCAAACATGGCAATTTCCGGGCGATAAGCGTCTCCTTCACCGCGGACAATACCCATCATCTTGCCGCTGACACCGGAAACGGCGGCACGAACCGCCTCGCGGCCGAGCAGCACGGCCTCGTCAATGTCGGTCTGGGAAGCGCAGTGCGCCGCGCAACGCTGAAGCAGTGACAGCTCGATGGCCCTCGTTTTGACGCCCAGCTGCTCCTTGACACGCTGTGCGACGGTTGCGGCTGCGCCGCCCATCTGTTTATGGCCGAAAGCGTCCGTCGCGCCTGAACCGGAATACTCGGCCAAATAGACGCCAGCCTTGTCTTTGATCCCTTCGGACAGCAGCACCATACAGCCACCCTTTTCATCGCAGCAGCGCTTAATGCCGGCAATACACGCATCCAAATCAAAGGGAACCTCTGGCAGGTAAATGAGGTCGGGCCCTGCGCCGAAGTGGACGGCAATATGCCCTGCTGCCGTTAGCCAGCCGGCGTTACGGCCCATGGCTTCAATAATGGTAACGGATCCGGTATCATAGACGTGCGCGTCGTGATATACTTCCATACAGGTGGCGGCGATATACTTTGCAGCGCTGCCATAGCCGGGACAGTGGTCTATGCCGCACAGGTCGTTGTCAATGGTTTTTGGCACGCCGATGACGCGGCAGTCATAGCTCTGTGACGCCAGATATTGTGAAATTTTGTTGCAGGTGTCCATGGAATCATTGCCGCCATTGTAGAAAAAGTAACGGACGTTGTGACGCCGGAACACTTCCAGGATACGCCTGTAATCGCTATCGTCATCCCGGGCGTTTTTCAGCTTATAGCGGCATGAGCCAAGGGCTGATGAAGGCGTGTGCTGCAAAAGGGCCAGCTCGGCGGGATCTTCCTGCGACATATCGAAGAGTCGATCGCCTAAAACCCCTTTGATACCGTGATGCGCCCCCAGAACCTTGGTGATGCACGGCGTGTTCAGCGCCTCAGAAATGACACCGTATGCGCTGGCGTTGATGACAGATGTCGGTCCGCCCGACTGGCCAAAAATACATGCGCCTGTCAGTTGCATTGCAATTCCTCCGCTATTCATTGAGATACCGCTAGGATATCACATCAGCCGGATAAAATCAATTGCGCAGAGCGGCGGTTCATGATAAAATCTAAAGGACGAGGAAAACACACTGTCAGGAGGAAGCAATATGCCACTGGTAACAACAACGGAGATGTTTAAAAAAGCTTATGCAGGCGGATACGCCATCGGCGCCTTCAACGTCAATAACATGGAGATTGTACAGGGCATCACCGAAGCGGCGCTAGCGGAAAGGTCGGCTGTGATTTTACAGGTGTCGGCCGGCGCGAGAAAATATGCCAAGCACAATTACCTAATGGGTCTGGTCACGGCGGCGGAAAAGGAAACAGGATTGCCCATCGCCCTGCATCTAGACCACGGCGAGGATTTTGAGATCTGTCGCGCCTGTGTCGATGGGGGTTTTACTTCCGTCATGATCGATGGATCAAAGCACAGCTTTGAAGATAATATCGCTTTGACGCGCAAGGTGGTGGATTACGCCCATGCCCGCGGCGTTGTCGTCGAGGGAGAGCTGGGAAAGCTGGCCGGCATTGAGGACGACGTCAACGTCTCCGAAGCAGACGCACAGTTTACCGACCCTGCGCAGGTCGAGGAGTTTGTCGTCAAGACTGGCGTTGATTCCCTGGCCATTGCTATCGGTACCAGCCATGGC
>CAJMOV010000313.1 GCA_905215125.1 uncultured bacterium
CTTGACCGTCTGGACGGCATCGGGCCACAGATAATTATTTTGCGCGTTCTGCTCGGCTTCACCGTTGGGTACAGGCGCGGGCATCAGGCTGACGGCGGCCAGCATCCCTTCCGCTTCAAATACCAGACTGGCGCCCTGTGCCGTCGCATCGTCAGGTACGGCTACGCCCCAGTCGGCTTCAAGGTCGGCCTTCAGCTTTCCCATGTCCCAAACGCCGCTTTCCAGCAGCACAAAAGCGGCAAAGCTGCCCGGCTTGCGTTCCTCGCTCATGTTATCCTCTCCCGGGAATGATTTTATCCCCAGTATAGCACACTATGGCAGAAAAATCATCTGCTTTTGCCGGAGCGCTCATTGATAGAGCCGCGATGCGCGCTTGACGAGTGAAAGCAACTCATCCTGATAGGGATCGGATTGTACCCCGGGCAGCTGGGAAAGGGTATTGATTATACCGTCATAGCTGGCGCTCCCCCGGTACGGGGATTGACGCAGCAGCATGCCGAACTGCGCCACGCAGGCGGCCAGCCTGAAATTGTCGCTCGGCGTGTCTGCCATCTGCTCTCCCCGGACGGGCACTGTGATTTCACGGCTCTGATCGCCGTCCGGCTCCTTATAGCGCAAGCTGACGGTCAGCCATTCCTCCGCCCCGCCGGCGGGCGCCGTTTGCTGGTATTTGAGATCAGCCTGTGGGATTTCCATGGGAGAATCGACGGGTACAAGCTCATAAAGGGCGGTGACGCGGTGGCCCGAGCCCAGCTCGCCGGCATCCTTGGCGTCATCTGCAAAATCCTCGGGGTTGAGCAGACGGTTTTCATAGCCGATCAGCCGGTAGCCCTTGACGGCGGCGGGGTTGAACTCAACCTGGATTTTAACATCCTTGGCCACAGTAAACAGCGTGCCGCCCATCTCCTCGACAAGGACGCGCCGCGCCTCGATGATCGAGTCGATATAGGCGTAATTTCCGTTGCCGTTGTCTGCCAGGGCTTCCATCTTGTTGTCCTTGATATTGCCGCTGCCGAAGCCGAGCACCGACAGGAAAATGCCGCTCTCGCGCTTTTCCTCGACCAGTCGCTTAAGCTCCCCTTCGCTCGTGACGCCGACGTTGAGATCGCCGTCGGTTGCCAGGACGATGCGGTTGTTGCCGCCCTCGATAAAATTTTCCTCCGCAATGCGGTACGCCGTTTCAATGCCCTGCGCTCCGGCCGTGGCCCCGCCGGCGTCCAGACTCTCAATGGCTTCGCGGATGGCGGCGCTTTCGCTGCCCGGCGTGCCGTTCAAAACGACGGAGTCGCTTCCGGCGTAAGTGACGATGCTGACCGTATCGTCCGGTCCCAGCACGTCGCACAGCAGGCCGAAGGCCTGACGCACCAGCGGCAGCTTATCGGCCGCCTCCATCGACCCGGAAACGTCGATGAGAAAGACCAGGTTGGACGGCGGCAGCGCGTCCGCGTCCAGCTTTTGGGCCTGCAGCCCGATGAGAAGCAGCTTGGAATCAGGATTCCAGGGGCACCCGGCCAGCTCCGTCGTCACGGAAAACGGCTCGCCCGGCTGCGGTTCGGGGTATTCATACCGGAAATAGTTGATCATTTCCTCCAGCCGGACGGCGTCGGCCGGCACGGCCTGCCCTTCCAAAAGCATACGGCGTATGTTGCTGTACGAGGCCGTGTCAACGTCGGCTGAAAAGGTGGACAGGGGCGCGTTTGCAACGGCGCGGTAATCGTTTTCCGTGATGGCGCTGTATTCTTCCGTGTTAAAGTCGGGGTTAAAGTCGGGCGCATAGCTTTCCGCCGGCGCGCCGGCGCCTGTCGCAGTGTTGGCGCCCTCCATGTCTCCCCCGCTCTGCGCGGAGCAGGCCGTCAGCGTCAGCAGGCACAGCGTCCCTGCTACAAAATGTGTCAAATGGTTGCGCATATTGTTTCCCTCCTGTCTGCAATCGGTTGGGCCGTACCATCGCTCTGTTATATCCTTAGACGCAAAGAAAAGGGAATTGTTTCATAATTATTAAAATATTTTAAAAAATCTTTCTTCCCGCCTTTTCATCACCGGCGGCACAGTGCCCGTTGGCAAGCAAAAGGGAGTCTCCCTCTGCTTACTTTTTCTTTAAAATGATATAATATTTTTCAT
>CAJMOV010000314.1 GCA_905215125.1 uncultured bacterium
CGCCGTGATTTCCCGTATGGACGCCTCTCAGGTGCTTGAGCAGGCGCTCGCCTGGGCGTATCAGTACGATAAAGCTCTTTATGCCGCGCTGGACGGCGACAAAAGCTACGCCCTGCGCATCTTTTCCATTGACCGCGGCGGCGCAAAGCCGCGTAAGGATATCGCCAAGTGGGCCGACGTGCGCGCCTACGTCTCTTATTTCTACGACGCTCTGCGCGAGGGGCAGAGCGAGACGGCAGAAAACGTCGCCCCTGCCGACCGGGCCGCTATCCTGCGCGCCTATCTGGACGTCATGGACGTGTCCGCTGATAAAGACGCCTGGTTTGAGACCATCCGCCGCGTGGCGGAAAAAACCGGCTTCTGCCCCGACGTCAAGCAGTTCAAGACCGACCCCTCCGGCTGGAAGGGCCACGTCGGCGACGTCAGCTCTGTCATCCGCACCGCGCTGACCGGGCGTAAGAACACCCCCGACCTGTACGCCATCATGGCGCTTTTGGGGCAGGAAAGGTGCGCAGAGCGCATCAATCAGACATTGGAGGCCATCAAACATGGAAAATAACAGCATGGAAACCTTTGCCGCCGGCAATTTTATCCACGATTTTATCGATAAAGACCTAGCGGACGGGGTGTATGACCACGTCCATACCCGTTTCCCGCCCGAGCCCAACGGCTACCTGCACATCGGCCACTGCAAGGCGCTCATCATCGACTTCGGCACCGCCCTCAAATATGGCGGGTTGTGCAACCTGCGCTTTGACGATACCAATCCCGCCAAGGAGGACGTCGAGTTTGTCGACGCCATTCAGGAGGATATCCGCTGGCTGGGCTTTGACTGGGGCGACCGCCTCTTCTTCGGGTCTGACTACTTTGCCCAGACGTATGAATACGCCGTCGCCCTGATTAAAAAGGGCCTGGCCTACGTCTGCGAGCTGACGCCCGAACAGTTCCGTGAATACCGCGGCGACCTCACCCATCCCGCCGTCAGCCCGTGGCGCGACCGTCCCATCGAGGAAAGCCTGGACTTGTTCGAGCGCATGAAAAACGGCGAGTTCCCCGAGGGCAAGTACACCCTGCGCGCTAAAATCGACCTGGCTTCCGGCAACTTCAACATGCGCGACCCGGTGCTCTACCGCATCCGCTATATCGAGCACCACCGGCAGGGGACAAGCTGGTGCATCTTCCCCATGTACGATTTCGCCCACCCCATCCAGGACGCCATCGAGGGCATCACCCATTCGTTGTGCTCGCTGGAGTACGAGGATCACCGACCCTTGTACAACTGGGTCATTGAAAACTGCCCCGTGCCGTCCCGCCCGCGGCAGATCGAGTTCGCCCGCCTGGGCATCAACCACACGGTGCTTTCCAAGCGCAAGCTGCGCAAGCTGGTCGAGGAAGGCTACGTCTCCGGCTGGGACGACCCGCGGATGCCGACGCTGTGCGGCCTGCGCCGCCGTGGCTATACCCCCGTCGCCGTGCGCAATTTCATCGAGCGCACCGGCGTCGCCAAAGTCAATAGCACAGCGGAATACGGCTTTTTAGAGCACTGCCTGCGCGAGGATCTGAACCGCACCGCCCGCCGCGTCATGGGGGTGCTGCGCCCCGTCAAGCTCATCCTGGAAAACTACCCGGAGGACAAGACCGAGTATTTCGACGTGGAAAACAACCCTGAAAACCCGGACGACGGCTTCCGCCAGGTCTCCTTCTCGCGCGAGCTGTATATTGAAAGCGACGACTTTATGGAAGCTCCCATCCCTAAATATAACCGCTTGTACCCCGGCAACGAGGTGCGCCTTAAAGGGGCGTATATCGCCAAATGCACCGGCTGCAGAAAGGACGAAAGCGGCAATGTCGTCGAGGTGTACGCCACCTGCGATTTGGACAGCCGCGGCGGCAACGCCCCCGACGGCCGCAAGGTCAAGGGCACCATCCATTGGGTCAACGCCCGTGATTGCCTGGACGCCGAGGTGCGCGTGTACAGCAGCCTGTTCACCGATCCCGACCCCGACGCCGCAGACAAGGATTTCATCGCCTGCTTAAACCCCGACTCTCTGGAGACCCTGCGCGGGTGCAAGGTGGAAAAGAACAGTCTCTTACATTATCCGTGACCACGACCG
>CAJMOV010000315.1 GCA_905215125.1 uncultured bacterium
CGATAACAGTGACGAAATCACCTTCCTCAAGCTTTAGGTTTACACCATTAAGGGATGTACCGCTTTGACGAGCGGGACAGGACGGTATTGGCCTGGCTGTGCGCCTGCGGCTTTTTCCTGCTGTGCGGCGGGCTTGCAGGGGGGCTGCGCTGGCGGTATTACCCCACTGTCAAGGGGGCGGAAGTAACGCCGCTGACCGTCTGCCTCCAGCTGGGCTATCTGGCCCTGTGCCTGACGCCGATGCTCATTAATGTCCGGGCCGATTCCCTCTGGCGCAAAAGGCCGCCGGAGCGTAAAGGAGATACTAACGATGTCTGACTTTGCCTATACCGTAGAGCGCGCCGAAGCGGCTGTGTCCGTCGACGAATACCTGGCCCGCTGCGTCGACGCGCCCAGGTTCCTCGAGTGCTGCAAGCAGTGCCCCAACTATGATGGGCGCTGGTCCTGCCCTCCCTTTGACTTCGAGCCCATGGAGCTGTGGGGGAAATACAAAAAAATGCGCCTGTACGCCCGTTTTCTCATTCCGGGAGACAACCGGGACGGCGCAGCCCTGATTACGGCGCTGGAGCGCGAAAAAAGCGGGTTTGTCGACGAATTGCTGGCGCTTGAACGGAAAAGCCCCGGAAGCCTGGCGCTGGCCTGTGGCGCCTGTAAAATTTGCCCAAGCTGTACCCGCGGCGCCGGGCTGCCATGCCGGCACCCGGATAAAATGCGTCCATCCATCGAATCGTTGGGCGGCGATGTGGGGGAGACTGCCCTGCGCTATTTCGGCCGGCCCCTTCTGTGGGTCAGGGACGGTGTCGCGCCCGATTATCTCATGCTGGTCGGCGGCCTGCTGCTGGGGGAGGAACAAGCGTGACAATGAAGCCCTCCGCCTTTTCTATACGCCATCTGTGCTTTACCTATCCGGGGCAGGAGAGCCCCGCGCTGAACGACGTCTCGCTGGAAGTGCGGCCGGGCGAGCTTCTAGTGGTCTGCGGCCCTTCCGGATGCGGCAAAAGTACCTTGCTGCGTCAGCTTAAAACCGTTCTGGCCCCGCACGGCATCCGGACAGGGGAAATCCTGCTGGATGGCGCGCCGCTGGACGGCATCGGGCAGCGCGAGCAGAGCGAGCGCATCGGCTTTGTCCTCCAGTCGCCGGAAAACCAGATTGTCACAGACAAGGTATGGCATGAGCTGGCCTTTGGCCTGGAAAGCCTGGGGGTGGAAGCTCCCGCCATCCGCCGCCGTGTGGCGGAAATGGCGTCTTTTTTCGGTATCCAGACCTGGTTTTATAAAGACGTCGCCGAGCTGTCCGGCGGACAGAAGCAGCTTCTCAACTTAGCCTCCGTTATGGCGATGGGGCCGGGTATCCTTATCCTAGACGAGCCGACGAGCCAGCTGGATCCCATTGCAGCGTCCGACTTCCTGGCCACGCTGGGCAGGATCAACCGCGAGCTGGGCACCACCATTATCCTGACCGAACACCGGCTGGAGGAGGCTTTCCCGCTGGCCAGCCGCGCTGTCGTCATGGACGGGGGCAGGGTGCTGTGTGCCGACGCGCCGAAGAGGGCAGGGGAAGCGCTGCGCCGGGCGGGACATGCCATGTTCCTTGCCATGCCGGCCCCTATGCGGATCTGGGCGGCCGCCGGGGGCGGGGGCGAATGTCCGCTTACCGCCTCTGAAGGGCGGAGCTGGTTGACTGATTTTGCGGCGCACACTGCGCTGAAGCCTCTGCCGGAAGAGGAAGAACACACCTATTCTGCCGATGTGGCCATCGAGGCCCACGGCGTTTGGTTCCGGTATGAGCAGAATCTTCCCGACGTTGTGCGCGGGCTCGACCTGGCTGTCAAAAAAGGGGAATTCCTCGCCCTTCTGGGCGGCAACGGCACAGGAAAAACAACCAGCCTTAAACTGTTGGCCGGACTGATAAATCCCCAGCGCGGTGAAGTCAGGGCGGAAGGGAAGGTCAGCGTCCTGCCGCAAAACCCGCAAGCCCTTTTTGTCAAAAGGACGGTGAGAGAGGATCTTCTGGAAGTTTTTCAGGGATCCGACCTGTCCCGAAGCGAGCAGGAGGATCCAGAAAATAAAAAAAAAACTAATTTTAAAACTAGATAAAAAACAATAAACTAT
>CAJMOV010000316.1 GCA_905215125.1 uncultured bacterium
CTTATTCTGGGGGGGCGAGACGGCATCGGGCGCTCCAGCACCGGCACGGGAAAGTCGGCCGCTTTTGGCCTGCCTGCCGTCGAAATGTGCGCGTCCGGCGCCGGCGGGCCGCAGATGCTGGTTCTTTTGCCAACGCGCGAGCTGGCCCTTCAGGTATGCGGGGAAATGGAGAAATTCTCACGGTATAAAGAGCTCTGCGTTGTCCCCATTTACGGCGGCGCTTCCATAAACGGCCAGATCAACGATTTAAAGTATGCCGAGATTGTCGTCGGCACGCCGGGACGCATCATCGACCATATGCGCCGCGGCACGCTGGATCTGGGGCAGGTGCGCATGGTCGTGCTGGACGAGGCGGATGAAATGCTCAATATGGGCTTTCTGGATGACATGAAAGCCATTTTGCGCAACGTTCCCTCCAGCCGGCGGACGCTGCTTTTTTCTGCCACCATGCCGACGGCCATTCTCCGCCTGACCGAGCGCTTTCAGAAAGATCCCCTGCTGATCGAAGGGGACGACGGACAGACTGCATTTAATCTTATCTCGCAGTATTACTGCGAGGTTCCCGTCCGCCGCAAGATGAGTGCCGTTCTGCGCCTGTTCGAAATGGAGGATATCACCCGCGCCTTAATCTTCTGCAATACAAAGCGCATGGTCGACATGCTGACCGAAAGCCTGCGCCGAAGGGGTCTTAAAGCGACGGCTCTGCACGGGGACATGCGGCAGTCGGCCCGTACCAAAATCATGCATGACTTTAAGGAAGGCAAGGTCAACGTCCTCATCGCTACCGACGTCGCCGCCCGCGGCATTGACGCCAGCGGCGTTCAGGCCATCATCAATTACGACATGCCGCAGGACACGGAATATTACACCCACCGTATCGGACGCACCGGCCGTGCCGGACGTCTGGGTGCGGCTTATACCCTGGTCGCCGGGCACGGCGAGCTGTTCGACCTTGCCGCCATTGTGGAAAGCACTGGCGCCCAGCTTGACGCCTTCGCCATCGACGGCCTGGACGAAAGCGAAGCCGATACCCTGCGCCCCGCGCGGGAAGATGGCGAGCGCCGCAGCCGCCGAGCCGGTGGAAAAAGCGGCGGCGGCCGTTCCTCCCGAAAGGAGGGCAAGCCCGCAGCCCCCGCCGGGAATTGGGTGACGCTGCGTCTCGACGTCGGCAGCGAGCACGGCATCGCGCCCAACCACATCATCTCCGCCCTGACCGAGAGCGGGCGAGTCCGTCGCGCCGACATCGGCCGCATCAGTATCGGGCCCGACAGCTCAGAGGTCTCCCTTCCTATTGAAGGGGCCAAGGCTATGCTGGAGCTGGAAGCGCCCATCGTCAAGGATTTTGTTGTCGCAATCAGCTGCGACGATGCGGAAGGAGAAAAGGCGGCCGCGCCCAAAAAGCGCCGTCGCCGCCGCCGCAAAAAAAGCGGACAGGGCGTGCAAAACGCCGAGAGCTCGCCCGAGATCCCGGCAGAGGAAGAGAATTAAAGCATTTTAAAGATACGTTTCTTAACGTATCTTTTTATTTACTCCACAATCATACTAATATCATTCTGCACGAGCTTTCCCGTAAGCTGAAGGCTGCCCTGTGCGTCTGCCTCGGTTCCTGGCTGTACGTCAAGCCCGCCTTTCTGCCGCCGATGCGCATTATCGTCGACATGGTTGAAGGCTGTACAGGGGCTTTAATCCCGTTACCTTCTTTTCCCTCAATGTTGTCATGTATTTTTTCGACATTTACATCGCCGCCTTGGCCATACGCTTGCTGGAGCGCAACCGATACTGGACCCTGTGATGCAAAAAAGCCCTCTGCCTTAGCCGGGTGTCCATAAGACAGTAAATTAGAAATGCTTGAAAATTCGTGATTTCAACGGATTACGGCATGGCTTCGGTCACGCCGTTTCCTGTTTCGCCAGTTCATTCAGCGGAATAAAGCCCACAAGGTCATATACAATGCGGATGCCCTGCGTCCTCCTGCCGCTGCTCTTGTCCGGGGCCTCGATGTAAATGGCCTTCACCAGTTCCCGCAGTGCATAGGGGTTCAACTCCTGTATATCCGCGTACCTGTGTACCCTCTGGATGAACTGCTCTAAATTGT
>CAJMOV010000317.1 GCA_905215125.1 uncultured bacterium
GCCCCTGCCGTGCCGGCCGGGGGGCCAGCGGGCCCTTGTAACCCGAAATCCGCTGTACGCGGGGGTAATGAAGCATGTGAGGGCATGCTCCCTCGCCGCCGATCTGTGTCCAAAGCTGTGAGAGGCCGGTCCCGCGCAACGTGAAGCTGTGAACCATGTCAGGCGGGGAACCGAGCAGCATTAAGCGGCGCCTTGCGTGTGCCGCGGGGTCACCGACCTTGAGCCGAGGGTGCAGATACCGGGCGGGTGAGCCTGTTCGAAATGCCTTGCACGGCAGGGTCAATTACCGTATGGCTTTCCGGCGGAAAGCCGCCTGATTCGGCAATGGTGGAACCGCGCGGCGTCTGCCGGCAGGGGCCAAGTTGTCGAATCGCTTTTTATCTGAGAAGGGAGACAGCAGCGGTGGCGCATCTGGCATTGTATCGCAAATGGCGTCCCTTGACGTTTGACGACGTCTGCGGACAGGATCACATCACAACAGCTCTGCGCGCGCAGATTAAAAGCGGCCGCGTCTCCCACGCCTATCTTTTCACCGGCACGCGGGGGACGGGTAAAACGACCTGTGCCAAAATCCTCGCCCGCGCCGTCTGCTGTGAAAACCCGCAGGACGGCAACCCGTGCAACCAATGCGCGGCCTGCCAGTCCATCCTGGGCGATAACGCCCTTGACGTGACGGAAATCGACGCCGCCAGCAACAACGGCGTGGACAACATCCGCGAAATCCGCGACGAGGCGGCGTACGCCCCTTCGGCCCTGCGCCGCAGGGTCTATATTATTGACGAGGTGCATATGCTGTCGGCCGGCGCTTTCAACGCTCTTTTAAAAACGTTGGAGGAACCGCCTGAGCATGTGCTGTTCATTCTGGCCACGACTGAATTGCACAAGGTCCCGGCCACCATCCTGTCCCGCTGTCAGCGGTATGACTTCCGCCGTATTCCGCCCGAAATTCTCGGTGCGCGGCTGCTTGATATTGCCGGCAGGGAAGGGATGAGACTGGATGGGCGCGCCGCCGCCATGCTGGCCCGTCTGGGCGACGGCTCGATGCGCGACGCCATTTCCCTGCTTGACCGCAGCGCAGGGGGAAGCAGGGAGGTGACGGCCGAGCAGGTGGCAGCCGCCCTCGGTATCCCGCCGGGCGATGTGCTGGCCGACGCCTTTTCTGCCCTTGCCGCAGGCGACGCGCCGCGGGCCCTGCGGATTTTTACAGACAGCTATATGGCTGGGCGCGATGTCACTTCCTTTTTTGACGAGCTTTTGAATGTCATCCGCGACATTTATATCTTAAAGACAACGGGACTGAGCGAATACCTGATCTCATCCTGCGCAGGGGAAGAGGAAAAGCTGCGCGCACTGGCAGAGGAAGCCGATATTCCTGTTCTGGAGTTTTTTGTCGAAACGATATCCGATCTGCTTTCCCGCCTGACGCGTACCGCTATCCGCCGTACTGACGGCGAGGTCTGTCTCATCAAGATGGCGCTGCGTTCGACAGGCTTGCCGGCGGCCCCTGCCACGGTGTCTGCCGCGCCTGTCCAGGCTGCCCCGGTGCGCGGCGTGGCCGCCGTGCGGACAGGGCCTGATGTCGACGCGCCGCCCTGGGACGAGCCGGCTGCCCCGGCAAAGCCGGCCGGCCCGGTGAGAACCGAAAGCGCCGTCCCGGCGGAAGGGGATACGACGCTTCGAGCTTCCTTTTCCAGCCTGGTGTCAGGCAAGGTCAACTCCGCTGTGCGGGTGTATCTGGATCTGACGGATCTTTCGTCCTCATCCGGCCGGCTGGTGCTGACAGTGCCGCCTGAGTCAGTTGGATTTATGTCCAAGCCGGAAACCGTCAAAATCTTTGAAGCGGCGGCGGCCGAGCTGGGGTATACGGCGGGGGTGCTCGTTGAAGAAAAGGGAAAGAAAAAGCCGGAGACGCGGCCCCACCCCGGCCTTGCGGAAATAAGGGCCAACGCCGAAGCGCTCGGCGTTACCATAGAAACCCAAACCAATCGTTAGGAGGATTTTTTTAGATGAAAGGCGGAAAAATGCCCGGCGGCTTTAACATGAACGCCCTGATGAAGCAGGCGCAGAAAATGCAGCAGGACATGC
>CAJMOV010000318.1 GCA_905215125.1 uncultured bacterium
GCGCAGCGCAAGGCGCGCCGGGGGACCCGGGCCGAAGCTCAGCATCAGAAAGACAATGATGGATACGCCGATAAGAATGGGGATCATTTGCAGTATCCTTTTGAGGACAAACTTAATCATGGCACTGCTCCTTCTTAAAAGATGGTGGGGATCGCCGACATCCGGCAAAAGGGGAAAAGCCCTTTTGCCGAATGTTTGCAGATTTTTTAGCCAAGAGCTGCAGTGCGGAAGGAGAGAACGCCGCTGGGGAAAACGATCACGCCGCTGAGATTTTTATTGTAGGCATAGGACTCGGAGCGGCCAAAGGTCGGGAACATGGGCACATCCTGCCAGGCGATGTCCTGGATCTGACGGCAGGCGTCGATAACTTCCTCATTGTCAGAGGAGGTCTTGGCCACGGAATACAGCTCGTCGCAGACGGGGTTTACATAAAAGCCGACGTTCTGGGAGCCGAGGCTGCCCGACCAGTAACATTCGGCGGAGGAAAGCGGGTTACCGACAACGTCGCTCCAGCTGCCGATCAGCATCTGGAAGTTCTGGTTGGCCATATCGTCGAGAAATACGCCAAATTCCAGAGTGGTGAGCTCAACCTGTACGCCGATGGCTGCAAGGTCGGCCTGATAAGCCTGCATGACGGGGCTTTCCGAATAGAGGATGATTTCAAATGTCAGGGGGTTGCTTTCGTTATACCCTTCGGCCTCCAGCAGCTTTTTGGCTTCCTCCGGATCGTAGGAGATGGCATAGTCTGAGCTGCTGTAATAAGCCGTCATATTGGGGAACATGGAGTCAATCGTGAAAAAGTTTTCACCCTGGACGCTGAGATAGCTTTCCTTGTCAAAGGCATAGGCCATGGCGCGGCGGACGTTGACGTTGTCAAAGGGGGCGGCCTGGGTGTTCATAGCGACGAAGGAGGTCGACGTGCTTTCACACTGGTAGAAGGTCAGATCCTCGTTGGCGCGGGCGCGCTCGTAGTCGGTGGCGTCGACCTTGGTAAAATTGATGTCGCCGGCCTCGACCGCCATATAAGCGGTGGAATCCTCGGAAATGCCCTTGAAGGTGATGGTCTCGATGGAGGGCTTATCGCCGGGGTAATCGGCCCAGGCGGTCAGAACGGCTTTTTCGCCGGGGACAAACTCGGACAGCGTATACGGGCCGGTGCCGACCGGCTTGTTGGCGTAATCGTCGCCCGCTTCTTCGCAATAGGATTTGTTAAAGACAAAGACCTCGGACAGTCGGCGGGGGAAGCTGCTGTCCGCTTCCTTGAGCTTTACGATCATCTGGTCGCCCTCAGAGGAAATGGTGTCAATCTGCGCGTAAAGCGACGCGGCCTGCGCAATGTTTTCCAGGCGGGTCAGGGAATAAATGGCGTCCTCCATCTCCAGGTCTTCGCCGTTGTGGAATTTAAAGCCGTCGCTGATGGTCAGCACATAGGTCAGCGGGTCGGGCTGCTCCCAGGAGGAAGCGACGCAGGGCTGTACCTCAAGATTTTCGTCGCAGCGCAGCAGGGTGTCGTAAATATGGGTGGCGATGGTGTTGATGTCGATGGCGTTGGCCGCGTTGGGATCAAGGTTGTTGCCCACCGTTTCAAGCCGAACGGTGATGGAATTGCCGCCGCCTTCCGCGCCGCCCGGGGCAGAGTCCTGGGAGCATCCGGCAAGAGCGGATAGCAAAAGGCCAAGGGACAGTGCGACAGAAAGAAACCGTTTCATTAAAATGCCCTCCTTTTTGTGTTTGAGACGTCGTCATTTTTCCAAACCTGTTCAAAAACGCGCATCCAGCTTTCTCCCAGGATTTTGCGTATATCCATATCGGAATAGCCGCGGGACACAAGGCCGCGGGTGACGTTGATGAAGGACCGGTAATCCTTCAGGCCGTGTACCCATTCGGTCGAGGGGCCGTCGCCGGGCGCAAAGCCGATGGAAGCGGCGACGTGATTTTTGAAAGCGACGGCTGCCCATTTCGTCTGGGGCATGGGCCAGTCGGTGCCGATGCCCACATGATCTGCGCCTACCAGCCTCACGACGTAATCAATGTGATCCAGAAAGTGCTCGATCGGCGGGTTTGCAAGGTCGTCGGCGC
>CAJMOV010000319.1 GCA_905215125.1 uncultured bacterium
AGCGTCGTGTAGGGAAAGAGTGTAGATCTCGGTGGTCGCCGTATCATTAAAAAAGAAGACAATTACTTTCTCTACAAACTCGCGCAGCATGACTGGCGTCAGCTTTTCTGGCACCGTATACTTACGCACAACCTTTAAAAAGCTGCTTACATTGAGTGCCTCGCTTTCAGCGGCGTCAACAGACGCCTGTAAAAGACTGACCGATGCCTTCAGTTCGCTCTGCTCTTTTTCGTAGCTTTCAGAGAGCTTGGCAAAGCGTTCGGCGTTCAGTTTGCCCATGACATGATCCTCGTAAAGCCGCTGGATGAAAATGTCCAGCTCGTCAATGCGCCTGAGCTGCTTGTCGAGCTTTCGCCTGTTCTGTTCCTGCTCGGCTGACTGCGCGGCCAGCTTTGTCCGCATGACCTGCCGGATGAATTCATCCTCATCCTCGCGAACATAAGCCATAACCCGTTGAAGGTTTTGCAGGACAAGCTGCTCCAGCACCACCGCCCGAACATAGTGGGCGCTGCATCCTTTATGTGTGCGGTATGTTGAACAGGTGTAACATTCCTGTTCTTCCGTCCACTTTGTCGACCGGCAATGATACAGCTTCTTTCCGCAGTCGGCACAAAAAGCCAGCCCGGAAAACATGCCCATTTCGCCCATTTTTGTAGGACGCCGGCGCTGAGCACGGATGTTCTGCACGATGTCCCATGTTTCCTTATCAATGATAGCCTCATGGGTGTTTTCAAAGGTTCCCATCTTATCCGGCGAATTGGCTATCTTCTTTTTGCTCTTAAATGACAACCTGGCGGTTTTAAAGTTGGTTGTCCTGCCTAAGTAGGCGTCCTGTTCCAAAATATCCTTAATCGTATCGCCACTCCAGCCACAGGGGTCATCAGGGTGGTAGCGGCGGGTGCGTCCCGTCCGCCTAAACTCCAGCGTACCCGGCGTGGGTATGCCACGCTCTCGCAGCATCCTTGCGATTTTGCTGGGGCCGTTGCCCTCGGCGCAAAGCTGAAAAATCAGCCGAACAACCGGCGCGGTTTCCGGGTCGGTTGTCAGATTCCCCTCGCCGTCCCGCAGGTAGCCGTAGGGCGCCTGTGTGGAGAGCCGCTTGCCGTTCATACCCTTTGCCCTGAACACGGCGCGAATTTTCTTGCTGGTATCTTTTGCGTACCACTCGTTGATGATGTTGCGGAAAGGAGTAAAATCATTATCCATCTGCCTTTCGCTGTCAACACCATCGTTAACCGCAATAAATCGCACGCCCATATCAGGAAAGCGGATTTCCGTGTAGAGGCCCACTTCCAGATAATTACGTCCAAACCTGGACATGTCTTTGACTATGACAGTGGACACATGCCCGGCCTCAATATCAGCCAGCATTTCCTGAAAACCGGGACGGTTGAAGTTGGTGCCGGAATAACCGTCATCCTTATACACTTTATAGTGTTCGATGCCATGTTCTTTGGCATACCTTGTAAGGATTTCAATTTGATGGGAAATGCTGTTGCTGTCCCCCTGTCCTTCGTCATCACGGCTCAGGCGAACATAAAGCGCGGCGCAGTTATCCTTATTAGATTTCGACTGCCTGTTCATAAAAACCTCCAATCCGGCAGCCGCCATTTCTGGACTTTTGACACTTATATTATATCAAAAATCAGGGAAAACATCAATTTTCAGCATATTTCGGCATTGATTTCCTTGTCAAGCAGACGCTTGATTTTTTCAGAAATGGCGGGGCCTTTTTGGGGGAAGTATCCGTATGTTATGTAAATAGTATTTCCTATTTTTATCTCTGTCTTTATCCCCGGCTGTTTCGATTGGTTCGTATCAGCCACTTTAATATCTCCTAACATAAAAGATTATGTCTCACGGTGAGACGTATTTTACGACAAAATCCGCACCGTTGGGCGGTGCGGACTTCTCATTTCACTATTTATTTGCATAAGGCGTACCAAACGGCGGCGGGCAGGGCCGCGCCATAGGTTTTCTGTGCCTCCCCCCATTCTTGTGGCGGGGCCCAGATGAACAACATGGAGAGCTTCTCCTCCATTCTCGAGAAGCTCCCCGCGC
>CAJMOV010000320.1 GCA_905215125.1 uncultured bacterium
GATGCGTCTGCCGGTATTTTTCATAGACAAAGCTGCTGCCGTCAAAATTGCGCTGGTACAGGCGGAAGGTGACGGGGAAATCCTTGGGCTGCCATTGCTCTACATAAGAATAGCGGTAAACCATCCCCAGCCTGCGCATGACGGCGCCGCTGCGAGGGTTATTGACGTCGTGCGTAGCTGTAATATAGTGCAGCCCATCCTGCGTCAGACGCTCAATCACCGCGAGGGATGCTTCTGTCATGATGCCCTGCCCCCAAAAGCAGCGGCGCAGCCCATAGCCAAAATCATGGCTGTCGTCCATGCTGACATGGACGTATCCGACAGGGCTGCCGTCTTGCCGAAGACAGACGGCGTAGCGATACCCCTGGGGCTCGCGATAGGCAAGGGCATAGCGGCTTTGGTAGAAATCCTGCGCTTCCTGAAGCGATTTAAGCGGAAACCAGGGGAGAAAGGCGTTGACTTCCCGATCGCTGTGAATAGCCAGGATGGTGGGAATATCCCGCTCTGTAAAGCGCCGCAGAATCAGCCGCGGGGTTTCCAGCAGGGGCGTATTGTCCATAAAAGTTTCTCCGTATCACAGGTTGCATAACAGCATAATAGCATACAGCGGGCAAATTGTCACGCTGTCTGTTCGCAGGAGGGATTGTTGCGATTGAATCAGTATCATATATGATACAGTAAATAAATTGTAAATATCGACGAAAATGCATGCAAATTATTTTGATATATGGTATAGTTAATCTAATATTCATTTATCCGCAGCGGAAAAGGAGGTTTCAATGGACTGGAAACAACAAATCAGAGACAGCGTGACCGATATCCGTCAGCTGAAAAGTCGGCTGCCCATTGATAAGGAACGCGGAAAGGTATTGGAAGACATCATCAATATGTATCCCATGCGTATCCCCGACTATTATCTGTCCCTTATCGACACGAGCGATCCGGACGACCCTATCGCGCGTATGTGCGTGCCGTCGCAAAATGAGCTGGGCGAGCAGGGGACCTTTGATACCAGCGGAGAAGGGGAAAACACAAAGCTGGAGGGCTTACAGCACAAATACGGCCAGACGGCCATGGTGCTGTCGACCAGCCGGTGCGCCATGTACTGCCGGCACTGCTTCCGCAAGCGCATGGTCGGGCTGTCAGAGGAAGAAACCATCCAGCAGTTCGAAGAAATGGCCCGCTACATCGGCCAGCACAAGGAGATCACAAACGTGCTCATTTCCGGCGGTGACGCGCTGCTCAACAGCAACGCTGTCATCGCCCATTATTTAAAGGTGCTGGGAGAGATGGAGCACATTCGGTTTATACGATTCGGCACACGCATCCCGGTCGTTCTGCCCCAGCGTATCAGCGAGGATCCCGAGCTGCTCACATTGCTGGGCAATTATACCCGTAAAAAACAGATCTGCATTGTGACGCAGTTCAACCACCCGCGCGAGCTGACGCAGGAAGCGAGGAAGGCGGTCCGCCGCCTGATGGCGCACCGCATGGTGGTCAGCAATCAGACCGTGCTTCTCAAGGGGGTCAACGACAATCCTGACACCCTGTACCAGCTGATGGCGGGCCTGATGGCGGCCGGCGTCGTACCCTATTATCTTTTCCAGTGCAGGCCGGTGCGCGGCGTCGTCGACCAGTTCCAGGTTCCGCTTGAGCGGGGATACGACATAGTCGAGGCGGCCAAGGCCAAAATGAACGGGCATGAAAAGCGCTTCCGGTTTGTCATGTCCCATGTCACTGGAAAAATTGAAATCCTGGGCCGTATGCCGGACGGGCAGATGCTCTTCAAGTATCATCAGGCAAAATATCCACAGGATCAGGGGCGTATATTCACCCAGCGCGTCGCGCCCGACCAGCTATGGCTGGATCAGATCACAGGATAACCCCCGCTGGCGGTAAAGGGAAAGGGACCTCATTCATAGAATGAGGTCCCTTGAGCGTCGGGGGGCTTGCGTCCACAGTATCCTCCGCGCGGTAGGAAGACAGGGAAAAGGCACGCTTGGGGTAAACGGCTGCCCTTTCGCGTTCAGTCTTTAAGAGGATCCTACTTCTTCATTCTGA
>CAJMOV010000321.1 GCA_905215125.1 uncultured bacterium
GTCTTGTTAAACGATACCCCGACCGACACTGTCAAATCCAGCTCGCGCCGGACGACGGCGCGGATTTCGTCGGCAATGGCCCGGGCGTCTCCCCCAAACAGGTGCATGCTCCCTGTAATGTCCAGCCAGCTTTCGTCGATGCCGAAGGGCTCGACCAAATCGGTATAGCGCTGATAAATGCGGTTGACCTTCTGTGAATATTCTGCGTAAAGGTCATGATGAGGCGGAACAACGAGCAACTCAGGGCATTTCCGTCTGGCCTGCCAGATGGTTTCGGCCGTCTGTACCCCTCTTTTCTTTGCCAGCTCATTTTTAGCCAGGATTATGCCGTGCCGGTTCTGCGGATCCCCGCCGACCGCCATGGGGACGACGCGCAGATCAGGCCGGCCGATGCTTTCCACCGATGCGTAAAAGCCATTGAGATCACAGTGCAGTATCGTCCTGTCCACCCCTGCGCCCTCCCCTGTTCCAAAAGGTTATACAATCGAAATTGCACTGCCCCGAGGCAGTGCAATTTCATCAAAGCAGAATATTATTTCTTGAGCGCAATGACTTCAATTTCCACCAGGCCGCCTTTAGGCAGCTTAGCCACCTCGACGCAGGAGCGGGCGGGAAGCACAGGGCCGTTGATATATTCAGCGTACACTTCATTGACGGCCGCAAAGTCATTCATATCCTGGATAAAAACGAGGGTTTTGATGATGCTGTCCATGCCAAGGCCGGCTTCTGCCAGAATAGCTTTGACGTTTTCCAGCGCCAGCTTGGTCTGCTCCTTGACGCCGTCGCCCAGATTACCGGTTTCCGGGCAAATTCCCAGCTGGCCGGAGGTATAAACAAGGTTATCGATTTCAACGGCCTGGGAATAGGGGCCGAGGGCGCCGGGAGCCTTGCTGGTATTGAGCTTCTTGTGCATTTTTGTTCCTCCTTCAGGCGGAAAGCCGCCGTAATTTTGTTTTCAGTATACCACAGCGGGCCGTTTTTTTCCATGCCCAATTTTCCATGAATTGATTTGTGCTTAATCCATATATCCTTTGGCGCACAGCAGCTCCGCCAGCAATACCGCGCCGCCCGCCGCGCCACGCAGCGTATTGTGCGACAGGCAGACAAATTTGACGTCGTACTGTGTGTCGGGGCGCAGACGGCCGACGGAAACAGCCATGCCCCCTTCCAATTCGCGATCAAGGGCAGTCTGGGGTCTGTCCGGTTCGTCAAAAACGTGCAAAAAGTGCCTGGGCGCCGAAGGCAGCCCTAATTTCTGCGGCTCGCCTTCATACCCGCTCATCAGCTCCTTCATCTCGTCGACAGACGCCTTCCTTTCAAAGCTGGCAAAGACGGCGGCCATATGGCCGTCGCTGACCGGCACGCGCAGGCACTGGGCGGTAAAATCGGGCGACGATGCGGGGACAATAACGCCGTCTTTGATTTCTCCCCAAATCTTCAACGGCTCTTTCTCACTCTTTTCTTCCTCACCGCCGATGTAGGGGATGACATTGTCGTTCATCTCAGGCCAGGTGGCAAAGGTTTTGCCCGCGCCTGAAATAGCCTGATAGGTGCATGCCAGCACCCGCGTGATACCGAGCGGGCGCAGCGGGTGCAGCGCTGGGACATAGCTTTGCAGCGAGCAGTTGGATTTTACGGCGACAAAGCCGCGCTTTGTTCCCAGCCGCGCGCGCTGCGCTGGTATGATTTCGCAATGCCCGGGGTTAACCTCGGGAATAATCATAGGTACATCGGGGGTGAAGCGGTGGGCCGAATTGTTGGAAACAACCGGGCACTCCAACCTGGCATACTTCTCCTCCAGTGCGCGGATCTCTTCCTTTTTCATATCGACGGCACAGAAGACAAAATCAACCATGCCGGCGATTTTTTCCGCATCCGCTTCGGCGTCAAGGACGGTCATGCCGGCCAGCTTGGCGGGCAGCGGCTGGCTCATGACCCAGCGGTTGCCCAGCGCCTGTTCGTAGGCTTTGCCCGCGCTTCTTCCGCTGGCGCCCAGCGCCGCGACGGTAAACCAGGGGTGATCGGCCAGCAGCGTT
>CAJMOV010000322.1 GCA_905215125.1 uncultured bacterium
TGAAGAAAGCCGACCGTCTTGCAAAACCATTCGGTAAAAAGCTCAATTCAATCGTGCCGGGTGTGACCGGCCCTGCTTTTCCTTGACAGGAGAGGAAGGGCAGGATATCATAAAAGCAAAATGATCCTGCAATACAACCTTGAGGAGGTCCCGTTATGACGGAACAAATGAAAAAGAGAATCGACGAGGTTTTTGCCCTGTGGACCGACGGCGTCTGCCCCGGCGGACAGGTTGCCGTCCGCCACAATGGAGAGCTGGTCTACGACCGGTGCTTCGGCTATGCCGATATTGAAAACAAGCAGCCGGTGACGGACGACAGCGTCTTTCATGTAGCTTCGGTTTCCAAGCAGCTGACCGTAATGGCGGTTTTGCTGCTGCGGGAGGACGGCGTGCTCGACATCGACGCGGACGTGCGCGACTATATCCCTGAGCTGATTCGCTTCGACGAGCCGGTGACGGTTCGCAACCTGATGAATAACGTCAGCGGTATCCGCGACATCTGGGAGCTGCAAAGGCTGCGCGGCGTGCGTATTGACGACACCATTACCCAGTCCGACGCGGTACGCATTATCGCAAACCAGACGCAGCTCAACTTCCCGCCGGAGACTCAGTACATGTACAGCAATTCCAATTTCGTGCTTTTGTCGGAAATTGCTGAAAGGCTCTCCGGCATGTCCCTGAACGATTTCCTGCAAAAGCGGGTTTTCGGCCCGCTGGGGATGAAAAGCACCGTCATCCGCGACCGCTACTGGCAGCGCATTGACAACCGTGCGCGCTCTTTCCACGACAACGGCAGCGAATACTTCCACAGCGTGCTCAACTTCGGCAGCTATGGTTCGACTTCTCTGCATACGACGGCGCACGATTTCATGAAGTGGATGGAAAACTACAAAAACCCGACCATCTGCAAAAAGGAGACCATCGACGTCATGCTGACAGTGCCTGCGCTCAAAGGAGACGCGCCTACCATATACGCCGGAGGGCTGATGGTGGACGAGCTGGAGGGACACCGGCGCTTTTATCACGGAGGGGCCGACGCCGCTTTCCGCAGCATTGCCATGAGACTGCCGGACGATGATATTGACATCGTTATCCTGTGCAACACACAGAACACCCCGACGCAGCCGGCAGCCGACGCCGTCGCACGCATCCTGCTCGGGCTCGAGCAGGCCCCCAAGGCCGCGCTTGACGTGCAGGAGGATTTTGATCAGAGCGAGGCCCCCGGTCTTTACTACGCTGATCTGCCCGACGCTATGACGGTCAAGATCATGCAAAAGGAGGACGGGCTTTATATGGCCGATCGGTTTGAAGACGCCCCCTTGCAGCATGTTCGCGGCGGTCTGTACCGCGTCGGGCGGCTGGACAGCTGGTTGTCGTTGGGCAGCAATCCGGCGGTTGCCATGGCGGACGCAGTGACAAAGCTGAAAAAGGCCGACCCTTCCCCCGTGCCTTCCGAGCATCTACTGCGATACGAAGGCCGCTATGAGAGCAGCGAGGTTGAGACGGCCTATGAAATCATCGAACAGGACGGCAAGCTGTACATCGATCATTTCCGCCACGGCATGGCGCAGCTATACCCCGTCGCGCACGACCGCTTTGTTTCCGACGGTTCGGGCAGCTCGCCCTTTATCCAGTTTACCCGCGGTTCGGGCGGCGCCGTCATCGGTATGACCATGTCGTGCGGCCGTGTGCAAAACCTGCCCTTCAGCAAGGTGGACTAAGCGTGGAACATTCCAAGGAAATATTGGCCATGCTGGACGGGCTGGGGGTTCAGTACGAGATGATCGAGCACGCGCCGGCGATGGGAATGGATGATTTGCCCCCCATTGTGGAAAAGCTGGGGCCGCCCTTTTTCAGGAATCTCTTTCTGTGTAACCGGCAGAAAACGGAATTCTATTTGCTTCTCATTGTCGGTGACAAGCCGTTCCGAACGGCTGAAGTGTCCAAAAAGCTGGGGGTATCCCGGCTCAGTTTCAGCGATGCCGAGACGTTGGACGCCATGTTGGGCGTCACGCCTGGAGCGGTCAACCC
>CAJMOV010000323.1 GCA_905215125.1 uncultured bacterium
GCCGCCCCGCCTGGGGCGGCCGCTTCTGTTTGCCAAGCCTTTCGCATCATAAATGCAACAAAAGTAGCTTTTTCACCGTCTAAAAATCATGACAGGAGATTAAACGGCATATTCTGCAAAAGGATTGATTCCAAATGGGAAATTTCATTCATGCCGGATTTGCCGGGACAAAGCTGTGTACAATAGGAGCAGCGGAGAAGAAAGGCGAAAAATTGACACTGCGTTCACGCTTAGTCATTGCCTTGGTGTTATAATAGTATCGTCGATCACAGGCGTTTTGCCGCCGGCGAATGACAACCGCACATCTGTTTTTGAGAATACATCCACCGCTGCAGGGCCGGACCGGCCGCGCCGGCAGCGGAATGGGAAAGGAGGGACGGCTGATGAATGGCAACGGCCCCACCAACCGCGGCGAAATGCCGCCCGGACAAGCCCAGAGGAAAGGCAAAGCCGAAACGCCGTCCAATCGGGATATTGACGCATTTATCCTCGGCGTTTACCGCGCCGCGCTGGAGGATCAGGAAAATAAGGATCAGGAGCCGTACAGCGATTCCCAGCAGGGATCCCGGGTACAGCGGCAGACGTCGATCTATGAGGAAAGACAGGAGACTGTACGGCGCGGCGGCGCGCATCTTGCAGGCTCACAGGGTCTGGAGACGGCTCAGCCCAGACAGCGCCAGGGCGGCAGAAAGGCTGCCAAGCCCCAGGCTGGACAGACATACCGGCAGGAGAAAACGCCGCGGCAGCCCCAGCTGCAGACCGGACGGACGGCCCGGCGGGGCGGGGATACGCAGCAGACGCCTGCGCAGGCGAGAGCGGCGTACAAAGGTCAGCCGGCAGGCGCGCGGCAAGCAGCCGGCACACAGGCACGGGCAGCCGGAAAGCCTGTAGGAGCGCCCAAGAAAAGGAAGCGCCGCCTGCGCACCGCGGGGCTGACGCTGATGCTGCTGTGCGGACTTTACTGTATCGCCGTCTTTTCCGATATCCCTTTTATAAAAAAGTGGAGGGATATTTATATTGAAACGGCCATGGGAACGATGACCCATCAATGGTTGGCAACCGCCTTTATCCCCGGCTTTGTCATTGACGAGGTTATGGGAACGCGCACGGATATTGAGGGCAGCCAGAATGATATCGACACCGACTGGTCGGTTGGGTCACTGTCCGGCGCAGACCAGAAGCTCAAATGGAACAAGCTGAAAAAGCGGTTTTTTGACATTTACACCGAAATTGACGAGCAGAGCTTCCGCGATTTCATGGATGCGCACGGCGACGAGTATGTCAATGGCGACGGTTATCTGGTCATTGACGAATCCGGCCTGGATCAGGACGGGACTGCTATCAAGACGACGAGCGGTGATCAGGTGCTGGCCATTGACACGGAAAATGGCATCACCATCGTCCGTGTGGAAGGGGAAGGATATGTCGGCCGACTGGCCATTGTGAAAAACCCGGAGCAGGTAGGGCTGGGACTTTCCCTTAATTTTGGCAAATCGGGCAGTATTATTGCCGATATTGCTGAATCCAGCGACGCTGTATTGGCGATTAACGCCAGCGGCTTTTATGATCCGGGCGGGCATGGCAATGGCGGCACCCCGCATGGGCTGGTCATTAAGGACGGTGAGCTGCTGTCTGGATGGATTGGCAACAACAACAAGGCTATCGGATTTGACAGCAGCGATCAGCTTAATATCGAGCAGTACCGCGAAGACAATGATTTCCGTGACGCCGTTGAATTTAAGCCGCTTCTGGTTCTCGACGGGGAAAAAGCAATATCCGGCTCGGCCGGCTGGGGGATCCAGCCGCGATCTGCCATCGGACAGCGCCAGGATGGACAGGTGCTTCTGCTTGTCGTCGACGGCCGGCAGCCGGGTTACTCTATTGGCTGCACAATGGGGGATCTTGCCGATATTATGGTGCGTTACGGAGCGGAGCAGGCCTGTAACCTGGACGGAGGATCGTCCAGCATTATGTATTTCCACGGGAGCAAAATCAC
>CAJMOV010000324.1 GCA_905215125.1 uncultured bacterium
GTCTTGTTGCCGGCGTCAACAAAAATTACCCGGCGCCCTCCCGGGGCTTACGCAGAAGCTCCAATGTCTCACCCAGACTCTCATTCGGCTTTTCCGTAACATTAAAATGAAGGATTTTAAAACAAAGCTGCATAGCAGGGCCATTACATAGCACCAAAAGCACTGTACCGATGCCAACAGTACCCCCGAGCATCCAGCCGATGAGCAGCGCGACGGCTTCCATCCCCAGACGGCACAGGCCGACGGAAACGGGAAGACGGCGCTTGAGCGCGACCATCATGGAATCACGCGGCCCGGCGCCCAAACGGGGCGCCATGTAGAGATACATCCCGAATGACATGAACGGAAAAGAAAGCAGGAGCAGAATGAAACCGCCCAGCAGCGTCTCCGCTTCAGGAATGAGAGGTACATGTGAATTGACCAGGTTGATAGCATCCATGAACAGGCCGACAAAAACCAGATTGAGGACCGTGCCCACCCCTATGCGCTCGCGCGCAAGGACATCGGCCGCCAGGATAAGCAGGCCCAGCACGATACTCGCCTGCCCCATCGAAATGGGAAGGATTTTAGAAATGCCCTGATGCAGAACGTCCCAAGGCGCAATGCCCAGCCCCGCCTGACAGGTCATGACAGTGGCAAGGGAAATCAGAAACAATCCCGCCATAAGCCGGATAACACGTCCCGCCAGGTTTTTCACATCCGCTTCCCCCATTTTCCAAACGGCAGACGGTCTATCTGCCCAATCTTTTTCAGGATATCACAAGCACAGCTTACCGTCAAGAGCTGAAACAGCTGCGAAAGTCTGCGCCGCGGCGATAGCGCAAAGGAAAGCCGTGGATTTTTTCCTTGACATTTTCTTGTTGGACGTGTATCATTTATATGTTATCCTTGTCTGCGTTGAATGGCGCAGGCCATCAGTCCAAAAGGAGGTGCAATTATGCCGAAAGTTACCGGAAAGTATGAAACCCTGTTTATCCTCGACCTCGCCCTGGGGGAGGAAGGCATCCAAGCCACCGCGGAGAAGTTTAAAAACCTCATCGCGCAGAACGGTGAAGTGACCAACGTCGCCGAATGGGGCAAGCGCCGTCTGGCTTACGCCATCGACGACAAGCCCGAAGGGTATTATTTCCTCATCGAGTTCACCAGCAAGCCTGATTTTCCCGCCGAGCTCGATCGTATCTTCAACATCACCGACGGCGTCATGCGTTCGCTGATCATCGCACAGGAATAATATCATGCTGAACAAAGCCATTTTGATGGGTCGACTGACGGCCGACCCTGAGCTGCGCAGAACGCAGAACAACACAGCCGTCACCAGCTTTACGCTGGCCGTCAACCGCAATTATGCCCGCCAAGGCGAGCAGCAGCAGACCGACTTCATCGACGTCGTAGCGTGGAGCTCGACGGCTGAATTTGTCTCCAAATGGTTCCACAAGGGCCAGCTGGTCTCTGTCTGCGGCCGTATTCAAGTGCGCAACTGGGAGGATAAAATGGGCCAGAAGCGCAAAAGCGTCGAGGTGGTTGCCGAGGAAGTGCATTTTGCTGAGAGCAAACGCGATTCCGCGCCCCGCGACAACAACCCCATGGGCGGCGGCTTTGATTTGCCCCCCCTCAACTCCAATGAATTTGACGGCCTGAGCGATGACGACGGCGAGCTGCCCTTTTAAGCTCTCCACCGTCCCTTGACATCAAGATAAGGAGGAAATGTCTCATGGAAAGAGAGACCCGCGAAAGACCCGAGCGCACCGGCCGTGAGCGCCGCCGCCGCAAAGTCTGCCAATTCTGCGTCGACAAGGTCGAGCACATTGATTATAAGGACACCGCCCGCCTGCGCAAGTACGTTTCGGATCGCGCCAAGATCCTGCCCCGCCGCATGACGGGCACCTGCGCGATGCACCAGCGTCAGCTGACTGAAGCCATCAAGCGCGCGCGCCACGTTGCCCTGCTGCCCTATACCAACGACTAAACAGCTTGAGACGCACCCC
>CAJMOV010000325.1 GCA_905215125.1 uncultured bacterium
GCCTTTATTCGGGGAGAGGGACCTGCGATTGACGTTAAATTTTGCCGTCTCGCCCATGTGCAAGCAGCTTCCTGTGTATCCGGTATAAAAGGCGCGGAGAGGGGCGCGAAAACGGGCGAGACGCAGCCGTGTTTCGCTGCCGGCCAATCCTGCGCAGGGCGCGCGGGACGGGGCTGCACAGCGCGGATGACATTGGACAGGGGTGAATTTTTACTTGGGCCTTGACAGATTGATTATATTCGGCGTTTCGTTTTTTGCGTGTCTGTGTATACTCAACACGCTCAGGAAAGTAGCTATATCTGTAAAAAAGACGCCGGCGTGGATTGTTCCGGTATTTGCCCTGCTGGACGCTGGTCTTGTTCTGACCGTTTGGCACTCGGCGTCACAGCCCTGTCTGACAGTTATAACTGTAGGGCTGCCGCTGCTTTTGCTGGCCGAGCTGGCGATTCTTGCAAAAGACACTGTTCGCGCTCGGCTGAACTACTATGTCATCATACAGCTGACCATGCTTTGTACTTGGGAAATTGTCGACGCCGCCGTCGTCTTATGCCGGCGGAAGGAAGATTCGCTGATCGCACTGACGGCAATGCTGCTGCTGACAGGCCTGCTATGCTATGCCGTCACTCATTTCAAGAGCTGCCCGCTGGCGGAAATATCGGATATGCTCCATTCAAAAAACGGCAGCCTGCTTTTGCTTGTCTATATGGGTAACGCCATCATCGCCTTGTTTTTTTCCCAGCTTATCCTGACGCCTGCAATGATTTTTGACGGGGCTGGCGCATCCGGGCGCGTCCTGTTCTGCGTCAGCTATCTGCTCAAAGATATGGCGATTTTGTTCAGCGGATACCTGATGTTCCTTTTTCTTCTGCGCATACAAAGAGGGCTAAGGGACAGGCAGAGCATGGCGCAAATGCTGGAGCATGAAAAGCTGGTGCGGGCCCAGTTTTATCAGAACAAGCTGCTTGGCTATTGCGCCAACATCACAAGGGATCGCTTTGAAGAGGGGGAGGCCTATTTCCATGTCGCGCACCAGGCCAACAGTCTGAGCTACCTGGAGACGCTGCGCCGTTTTGTATCCCAATGCGTATATGAGGAGGACCGGCAGAAGTTTGCGGGAATCGGCCTGGCCTATTATCGCAAAAGGCTTGCTGAAAGCCCCTCTTATGGCCTGCGCTTCCGCGTTTCGCCGGCAAAAATGCTGGCCACGACCAACTTGCCGCAGGAGGTGCGAGACATTCTGGAAAGCACTGACGCGGAATGGATGTGGATCGATCTTCACGTCGCCCTTTTTCAGAAACCGCAGACAGAAGATTTGCTTGCCTATGTGTCCATGGTCGACGTACACAATGCGGTGACGGAGGAAATAGGGCTTCGCCTGGCGGCGGAGCGGGATCCGATGACAAAGCTTTTCAACCGCGCTGCGCTGGAAAAGCGTGTCCAGCAGCTGCTGGAGCAGGGCGGATCGGGCGCGCTGTTTATGATAGATCTGGATCATTTTAAAGCGGTCAACGACCGTTGGGGACATCAGGCAGGGGACGCGCTTCTCTGCGAAATCGCTGACGTGCTGCGCTCTGTGTTTCGCGAGGGGGACATTGTGGGACGGATGGGCGGTGACGAATTCTGTGCATTTGCACCCGGGCTGAAAGACGCCGATGTTATCGGCCAGCGGCTTGACGAACTCAAACGGCGGTGCAGGGCCGTCATGCAGATGGAAAACGCAGAGGGAACGCCGGTGTCTATGAGCGTTGGCATCGCGGTCGCGCCGGAAAACGGCGCGACATATCAGGAGCTGTACCGCAGCGCAGACATTGCCTTATACCAGGCAAAGCGAAGCGGCCGCAATACGCACAGCTTTTATGAAGCGGGCGAAACGGTATAGCAGCGATATAAAGGGCCGGCGCTGTGGGCGCCGGCCGTCTTTTTGTTTTTCGACAAAGAATGGCCTTGACAAGAAGTGGGGCATGGGATAAAATACTACTTAAAT
>CAJMOV010000326.1 GCA_905215125.1 uncultured bacterium
TAAAACCGTGCTTGCCTGTCCTGACTGGGCGGAGGAGCAGCGCTCCGAAGCCGTCCAGCTGATGGGCTTGAAAGCCATCCCGACAGCCGCCGACAAGGAAACCGCCGCCGATACCCGGCAAAGGCCCCGTATCTGCGATATCCTGGGAGTGGAGGCAGGGGAGCGGTTCCGCGTGGAAATCGGGGATTGCTGCCTGTACCCGGCAGCGTTTGTGGAGGAAAACGGCGTCGTGTTTGCGGGCGCAGGGCAGGAAATAAGCCCCGTGCGGCTCTGCCAGCTCATCAATGGCGAGCTGCGTCTCACGCGCGTTCCGCAGTGGACGGAGCAGGAGGCCGAGGACGCGCGCCAGCTCATGCGGTTTTTCGGCGACCTGGCCATCTGCCGGGGCGAGGGGGTGCACCCCTTCCTGACGGACAAGTATGACCGCCTCTGCATCGAGCTGAGCATGTCCCTTTTCCCCTCCCTCCGCCGCGGCCAGCGCGTCCCCCTGCGCGACATCGCGGGGGAGGAAATGTGACATCGTTTAGCCAAGGCATGGGAAAGCAGCGTTTTAAACGTGTCCAGGCGGGCCGATTGGTGCGTGAGGTTTTATGGACGCCGGCCTTCCCAAGCGACAGTGCTAAGACGCGTGCAGAGAAGTCCAAGTATTCCAGCGAGGCGCGCAGGAAAATCAATGACAGATACTCCTGGCAAAAGCTAAAAACATTGCTGGCAGCAAACTTTACAGATAAAGACCTGGTATTGACGCTGACCTATGATGACGCTCATCTGCCTCAGTGTCACAAACAGGCGAGAGGAAAGCTAAAGCAGTTTTTTACTGCGCTGCGTGAACATCGCAGGATAAATGGACAGCCAGCTTTAAAGTATATCTACTGTACGGAAAACAAGCATGGTGATGGACGCTTCCACCATCATGTGGTGCTCAACGCCGCGGGGGAAGACTATACCGTTTTGCGCCGGTTATGGGTATATGGGCAAAACCTACATTTTGAAAGGGTGGATATTTACGGATATGAAGAGCTGGCAAAATATCTGACTAAGGAAGCGCGGGAGTTCGGCCATCCGTCGGTTGGGTCGCGGTCGTGGGTAGCGTCGCGCGGACTGAGCAAGCCGGAGGTTCTGCCCAGCGAATGGGTTCCCGGCAACGTCCGGTTGTCGCCTCCGGCGGGCGTACATATCGTCTGTACCGAAGCCTTTGAAAACAACTGGGGCCGGTTTTCCTATGTGGAATATGTGCTGCCGGAACCGCCCAGAGAGGTGCGTACACGTCCGCGAAAAGCAAAGTAAATAGGGGAGTTCTTCTTTTTCAAACTTGGAACAGTGTATATTAAATGAAAAGGAAGAAAGAGACAGCTTGACGAGACAAAACAGAACATGATAAAATAAAAATAACAAAAGCGGGCGACCGCACGCACCGGAGACAATCCGGGGCGACATAGGTTCCAATCTGAGCTTCCAAGTCAGAGTTAACGACCTTTTGGGGTTGTTAGCTCTGGCTTTTTTGTTTCTCGGGGGTGAAGTAGATGGCAAACCGACCGCAGCGGCCGTGTAAGTATCCTGGGTGCCACGAGCTGACGCGGGATGGCTGGTGCTCAAGGCACTGGCCAAGGAAAGAGCGCGGCAGGAGTGGGCAATACCATGGCTGGTACAGCCTTCCGATATGGACGGACAGGCTTCGGCCGCAGCAGCTTTTGCGGGAACCTTTCTGCCGCGAGTGTGCAAAGCAGGGGATGCGCATGCGGGCATCGGTGGTTGACCACATCGTGCCGCACGGCGGCGATTGGGCGCTGTTTACCGACGAGAGTAACCTGCAGTCGCTATGCAAGCATCATCACGACCAAAAAACAGCGCGGGAAATAATGGTGCAGCGGCGGGGAGAGCAGGGTTAGCGTCCGCAGCCTTGGGCGCCGGGACGCAAGGGCGCGGCCGGGGACGCGCGAGGACAA
>CAJMOV010000327.1 GCA_905215125.1 uncultured bacterium
CGTCATGACCGCTCTGGGCGGCAACTTCCTGCGCGTTCTCGACGCCGTACAGGGCTAGGAATCCAACCAGTGGCGCAGATTTCCCCACACCTCAGCCAGCTTAAAGCGCACGACGTATCCCGTGCCGTCCTCGCGGATGAGGGCGATGTCGCTATCGCTCAGCCCCGCCTCGCGCGCCACAGCGTCAATGTCCTGTCCCGCAGCGCCAAGGCAAAGGGGCGGAAAAAGCACGCACCACCAATTTTGTCCTTCGCCCGCGCCGATGACGACGCGCACCGCGTCATAATACCCTGCCGGCAGGGAAAAGCCGTCGTAATGCCGGGTGTCGAAAAAGACGTTTTCCCGGGTGACGGTGACCGGGTAGCGATAGCCGCGCTTATAAACCTCTTCCTGCGCCGCTCGCTGTAAGCGTTCAAGCAGCGCTTCGTCTATTTCCCCGGTGAAGCTGCCGTATTCATAGCCCGCTTCCTCGACGATGCGATCGCGCACCATCAGCTTGAGCGCCTGATCCTCCTCGCTGTCAGAATGGGCGATGACGTGCAGACGGGTCAGCTTTTCAGCCAGCTCCTCCTGCGCGTGAACGGGCACGATGTAAACGGCGAGCGCTGTCAGCAGGCCAATGCACAGCGCTAGCTCGGGCAGCGCCGCGCGGCATCCTGTTTTCCATTTCATAAATAAACACCTGCCAAAAATGTTGATGGCAACATTGTTGACAGGTGTTTTTCTTTTTATACCGAGCAAACCGGCTTGCAGAGAAAAACCTCGCGCCAGCTCTCGCCCATGATTCTTGCGGCAGCTTCAGCCGCCGCTTTTTTTCTGAAAAGGGCAAAAACGGCAGAGCCCGAGCCGGTCATCACGGCGCCCTGCGCCCCCAGCTGAAGAAGCTGGCGGCGGATATCGGCGATCTGCGGCTTTTCCCGTTCAATCGGCTCCGCCATGCTGTTGCCCAGCGCGGCGCACACAGCGTCAAAATCCCTGCGCGCCAGCGCGTCCAGCATAACGCCGGCTGGCGGGTGCGTCAGCCCGTCGCAGGCGTCAACCAGCTCATACGCCCGCTTCGTTGATACCGACACCAGCGGCTTGCAGACAACGATATGGCATGGCGGCAAGGCCGGAACCGTCTTGAGCTTCTCCCCGATGCCGGATGCCAGCGCCGCGCCGATGCGCAGGCAAAAGGGCACGTCGGCCCCCAGCTCCAGCGCCAGCTCGGCCAGCGCTACGCGAGAAAAGGGAAAGCCCGTCATGCGGTTAAGCAATCGCAAGACAGCGGCGGCGTCGGTACTCCCCCCCGCCATGCCTGCCCCGACAGGGATGGCTTTCTTGATATGAATTTCTGTCGCCTGCGGCGTCAGACCGCTTTTCTGCCAGAATAGCGCGGCGGCCCGGACGGCGAGGTTTTTTCCGTCGCGCGGCAGATAAGGCAGGTTGCAGCCAAGGGTGATGCCCTCCCCTTCCCGCAGGCGCACCAGAACGCGATCGCACAGGGATATGGTATGCATGACCGATTCCAGCGTATGGTATCCATCCCCCCGGCGGCCGGTGATATCCAATGTCAAATTGATTTTGGCGTAAGCATTTGTCGAAACGGCCTGCATGTCGCAACCTCCCTTCAGATTTGTATGGCGCGCACCGGGCACAGCTCATGACAGCAGTAGCAGCGGATGCAATCGCCGCCCTGCACATAGGCGCGCCCCTGCCGGATGACAATGGCGTGCCGCGGGCAGGACCGGGCGCAGCTGCCGCAGCCGATACACCTGTCCGTCACCCTCGGCGCAGCGATCATAGCACGGCGCAACGGCTGCCTCCATTTCGCCGGCAGGCGGTTGATGACGCTTTCCCTGCCCGATCCCTTTCCGGCGGGCGGCAAAAACGGCTCGGACAGCGGGGGGACACAGTCCCCTGTCATTTCCAGGCCGTCGGGATGCGCCGGCGTCAGCCCCTGC
>CAJMOV010000328.1 GCA_905215125.1 uncultured bacterium
CGAGCACACTATGCGCTACCAACGACCGACGCCGTCGGGCAGCCAGTGCCAACGAAGCTGAGCGCATTGCAGCGAAAACAGCTGAACAGGAAGAAGGCTGGGCAAGTGTGGAAGGCGATGAGGGCTGCGCCGGCGAAGGCGCCGGTAAAAAAGCGGGCAGCGATGGTCAGGGCCACGCTGGTCGAGACGCTGAACACGGCCTGCCCCGCGCCATACCCCAGTATACCGATGGCCAGTACACGAATGCAGCCGATCCGGTCGCACAAAACACCCCAAAGCGGAGAGAATAGAAAGTTGGCAATAGAAAGAACGGCTGCGGCCACACCGAACAGGTACTCGGGGAATTGCAGCTGCAGAAATAAGGTCGGGGTGACAGGATGGATGAAGTTGGAAGAAAACATAAAAAGCCCGGTCAGGACCATGACGGTAGCAAAACGCGACTTTTTCATGAGAAGGTTAGATAAGGATAAGCTCTTCTTGACGTTTAGCCAGCAGTTCCGCCTTACCGCCGATCACGACGACGTCATCCTCGGTAAAGATATAAATCTTCTGTCCGTCCCATTCGGGGATGCGCTCACGCACGTTGAGCTCCATGGCGTAGCAGGTATTTTCGTGTACTGTCAGCTCGCCTTGAGGCAGTACGTCTCCGGAGACGGAAAAGCGGCCGATGCTGGGGCCAACGCCGTGGGTACGGGTACCGACAGGATGAGAATATACCATCGCCTCCAGCCCGGCCTGCTCGGCGGCCGCAACGATTTCACGGCGGATCTCGTTGCCGGTTTTCCCCGGACGTAAGCAGGAAAGGTAAATGTCCTGCATTTGCAGGCAGCGGGAAAAGGCTTTCTGCAAACCGGCGGGCGCTTCGGTCTCCCCATCGCGCAGCACATAGGCGAGGTACTGCATGTCAGTTTCAAGTCCCAATGTGCGCACACCGAAATCAATATGCAGTAAATCGCCCGGCTGAATGACGAAATGCTCATCCTCATATCCGCACATCATGCCGGGATCGCCGCGCCGCTGCAAATTGGCGTTAGGGCCCCAGGTGTAGTCCATGCCGCTATCCCGAATGACTTGCCGCATCCACCACTCTACGTCGGCTGTCGTCGTTTTGCCCGGGGTAATCACATCGCGGGTGTAAGTATCATAAATGAGCTGGCGGGAGACGGCGCAGACGCTGCGGAAGTCCTCGATTTCCTGTGGCAGACGGGTTTCAAGGAACCGCAGGCCAAGGTTTTGCGCGCTGACGAGACGTCCCGTCCATTTTTCGCCGACTGCGGCGCACAGACGCAGATAAAGCTGATGGCTCAGTCCGTCCAAAATACGAAAATCTGCTGAGGTATTGATGGCAATGCGGGTAGGCTGACGCTCATCCAGTAGACGGGAGAGAGAGGAAAAGGCGTCTTCACCCTGGCGCCGGATACCGGTGTAAAAGCCGTGACAAAGTTCTCCTTCACTGCCATCGCATAGAAGAGAGAGACCGTTTCGATCACGACAGATGGCAAGAATAGTCAGCGAGAGGGGGCGAACTGGGGTCAGAGCGTCCAGCAGCGGCTCCTCATTAAAGTCCCCGCCGATGGTCAGCCACATGTCAATTCCCTCTTCCTCCATCAAGCTCGGCAAAAGCTGGGTCAAGCGCAGGCGAAGGTTCTCCATTTTGCGTGACATTTGTTCGCGTTGGGTTAAAATGCCTTTCATAATCAAAACCCCTCTTCAAAATGTTACTGTGCCCTCATCATACTACAGCTTTGATAGAATGAAAAGGGTTTTTAAAAAGTTTTTTGAAATACACTAGTTTTTTGTAATTTATTTCGGCTATTTTAAACAAACAATTGCACTATAAAGTAAAATAAAAAATGAAGTGGAAAAAAACCCGTGATGCCGACCTCGCGCAGCGATAACACCGCAGCGGCAG
>CAJMOV010000329.1 GCA_905215125.1 uncultured bacterium
ACCTGGAAATGCTGCAATGGGCCGGTATCGGCTGCTGTGTGCACAACGCCCTGCCGGAGGTCAAAGAGCGGTGCGACTACGTCTGCGCCAATCCCCGCTCGGCTGGCGTACTGAAAGTTATTGAACGCTTTTTTGGATAAACGGAGGAACACCATGTTTGAACTGGTTGACAAAAACAACGCCCGAGAATATGAAGCCTTTTGCCAAAGCTGCCCCAAGGGGCATTTTCTCCAGTCGCGGCTGTGGGCCGACGTCAAGGACAACTGGAAATGGGAAGCCGTCATCGTCCGCGGGGAAAGCGGCGCTGTCAAGGCAGGGATGTCGGTTCTCATCCGCAGGATGCCCGGCCTGCCCTACACCTTAATGTATGCCGCCCGCGGCCCGGTGTGTGATGTGCACGACGAGCAGGCCATCGCCGAGCTGACGCGTGGCGCCGCCGCGCTGGCAAAAAAGCACCGCGCTTACGCCCTCAAGCTCGATCCCGATGTCAAAAGCGACGATATGCAATTTATCTCCATCATGGAGAAACTGGGCTATAAACGCAAAGTGGCCGGCAAGAACTTTGAAGGCATTCAGCCCAATTACGTCTTCCGCCTTGACGTCAAGAACAAAACAGAGGACGAGCTGATGGCCGCCTTCCACCAGAAGACGCGGTATAACCTGCGCCTTTCCTACCGCAAGGGGGTGGAGGTCAGGCTGTGCGGCCGCGATATGCTGCCCGTTTTTTCCGACATCATGCAGGAAACGGGCGTACGCGACGGTTTTATCGTCCGTCCCCTCGGCTATTTTGAAAAAATGCTCGACGCGCTGGGCGAACACGCCCGCCTTTATATGGCTTTCTGGGAGGGCAAGCCCATTGCCGGGACGCTGGCCATCCAGTATGGCAACAAAGTCTGGTACCTGTACGGCGCATCGTCCAATCAATACCGCAACGTCATGCCCAATTATCAGCTGCAGTGGGAAATGATTCGCTGGGCGCTGGAAACGGGCTGCGAAATCTACGATTTTCGCGGCGTCTCCGGCGATTTGACGCCGGAAAACCCTCTTTATGGGCTGTATCTGTTTAAAAAGGGCTTTTCCGGTGAGCTGTGCGAATTCTGCGGCGAGTTCGAAATGATTTATCATCCGTTTATCAACTACGCCGCCAATACCGGCATGGACAAGCTGCGCGCAGCGCGGCATAGGCTGGCCGTCGGCCGCCGCGGTCGTCAGCCCCAAAAGGAAAAAGACGGGCAGCAGCCGCAGTAAAGCTGCAGTAAAAGGACAGGAAGTGGGGACAGGATATGAAAGCTCTGCTGGTAGAAAAGGACAAAATCATCAACAATCTCGATAAAATCCGTGAAAAGGCCGGCGGCGCGCCTATCATCGCCGTCTTAAAGGCCAACGCCTACGGTCTCGGCCTTCGCCAAATGGCCGAGCTGCTGCGCGGGGAAGGCGTGCGGCGCCTGGCCGTCACCGAACCGCATGACGCCGTATTGCTGCGCGACTGGGGCTGCACTGAGGAAGAGATCCTCGTTCTGCGTTCGACGTCCTGCGAAGAGGACATCCGCGAAATTCTGACCGCCTGCGCTACCGCGACCATCGGGTCATATGACGCGGCCGTCGCATTGAACGGTCTGGCAGAACGCGAAGGCGCATCCTGCGACGTACACATCAAGGTGGATACCGGTATGGGGCGCTACGGCTTCGACCCATCCGAGCTGGAAAGGATCCTGTCGGTTTACCGTTTTATGACCAATCTAAACGTCACAGGTATGTACACCCATTTCCCGCTGGCTTTTAAAAACCGCAAAAAGACCCTGGAGCAGTGCAACGTCCTGCTTGACGTTGCCGCAAAGGTCCGTCAGGCCGGGCTGGAGCCGGGTATGCTGCACGCCGCCAATTCGGCGGGC
>CAJMOV010000330.1 GCA_905215125.1 uncultured bacterium
GCCGGGGCGAGGATGACCTTGTCGTACACGATGCCCGCCGCCTGCGCCGCGCGCCCCCTTGACACGTTGAGCGGCGGGCAGCGGCAAAAGGTCTACCTGGCCATGGCCATCGCCCAGGACGCCGAGACCATTCTGATGGACGAGCCGACGACCTTTCTGGATGTGCGTCATCAGCTGGAAGTGATGGAAATGGCGCGAAAGCTGGCGGAAATGGGGCGCGCCGTCGCCATTGTCCTGCATGATTTAAGCCTGGCGCTGCGGTATGCTGACCGGATACATGTCTTATCGGACGGCCGCGTGCAATGCTCGGGCACGGCGGACGCGGTCTATGCCTCCGGCACGCTGAACCAGGCCCTTGGCATATGCGTCCGCCGTGTGAAAACAGCAGGCGGCTGGCAATACTACTGTGAAAAATAAGGAGGGTGTTATGGCCTATTTCCCCTTTTTTATTGAGTTGGCCGATAAGCGCGGCCTGGTGGCAGGCGGCGGGGCCATCGCAGAGCGGAAGGTCGAAAGGCTGCTGCCATATGGCCCCAGCCTGACGGTCGTCGCCCCACGCATCGGGGACGGCATCCGCCGGCATGGCGGCCTGACCCTTTTAGAGCGCCCCTTTTCTCCCGAAGATTTAGACGGCTGCCATTTCGCCGTTGCGGCGACCAACCGCCGCGATGTCAACGCCCAGATTGCCGGCCTGTGCCGCGCGCGCGGCATCCCCGTCAACGCTGTGGACGACGCGCAAAGCTGCACCTTTCTCTTCCCTGCGCTGGTGCGCCGGGGCGCGTTGAGCGTCGGGATTTCGACTGGCGGCAGCAGTCCGGCTGCGGCAGCTTATATCAAGGAGCAAATCGAGGGGATCCTTCCGTCTGATTTTGACGACATACTGGCTTTCCTGTACGCGCAGCGCAAACGCGTCCATGCTCTGCTGCCCGACGAGCAGGCGCGCGCCCGGCTGATGAAAGCGCTGCTTGCCGCATGCCTGTCCCGCGGCGGCCCCTTGTCTGCCGACGAGACCGAACAGTACATGCAGCAGGTCCTCGGGGAGCTCTGCCGATGAACGGGGGACTGGGCCAGGTCTTTCTCATTGGCGCCGGCTGCGGAAAGGGGGATCTCATCACGGTGCGCGGGCTCAGGCTGCTCAGCGCCTGTGACGTCGTTGTCTACGACGATCTGATTGACGGCGAGCTGCTTTTCGCCGCCCCGGAAGGGGCCGAGCGCATTTACATGGGCAAGCGCCAGGGCCGCCCTTCCGCCGGCCAGGGCGACATCATCCGTCTGCTCATCGACAGGGCCCGGCAGGGCAAGCGCGTGGCGCGGCTCAAGGGCGGCGATCCCTTTGTTTTTGGCCGGGGCGGGGAGGAAATGGCCGCCCTGCGCGCCGCCGGCATCCCCTGTGAAGAGGTGCCCGGCATCAGCTCGGCCATCGCCATACCGGCGGCTGCCGGTATCCCGGTCACCCATCGCGGCGTCAGTCAAAGCGTCCATATTGTCACAGGGCACACCGTGCAGACGCCCGACAGCCTGCCTGAGGATCTGCCCCGGCTGGCCGCTCTGGGCGGCACGCTGGTCTTCCTTATGGGCCTGTCCCGGCTGGACGAGCTGACGCGCGGACTAATGCGGGCGGGCAAACCGCCCAATACTCCTGCGGCCGTCCTGTCGGGCGGCTGCGCGCCCCATCCCGTCTCCCTGCGCGGCAGGCTGGACAGGCTTGCGGCTCTTGCCCGCGAAACGGGGGTAAAGCCCCCTGCCGTCGTCGTTGTAGGAGACGTAGCTGCGCTGGATTTCACCCCGACTGTTTCCTGGCCGCTCAACGGTATCCGCGTCGGCGTCACCCATAATTTATGGAAGTAAAGATGAACAAAGAAATCAGGGACTATCAGGAATCCATG
>CAJMOV010000331.1 GCA_905215125.1 uncultured bacterium
TTCTCACATGCTGGAACAGAGCGTCGCTTTGCCGCAGGCCAAGGCTGCCGGCGCCGACATCCAGCAGCTCGCCGATATTTTTCCAGCTGTGCTCATCTGCACAGTACAAAGCGCAGGACGTGCGGTAATTGCTGGTATCAAACCCGAGACAATACCGCTTCATTTTTTCAGCTCGCTGCGCACAAAAGCGCCAAGAACCCCGTTTGCAAAGGCACAGGCTTCGTCTGAATCGTATTTTCTGACCAGCTCAACCGCTTCGTTGACAGAGGCGGCGACAGGAATTTGCATGTACAGCATCTCATACATGCACAGGCGCAACGCCGCACGGGTGATCCGGGAAATGCGCCCTACACTCCAGCCAACCGCATATTTTTCGATGTAGGCATCCAGCTCGGGCGCATGGTCGATGATGCCCTGCACAGCCTGTTCAACGTAATCTATCTGTGCTGCAGCCGGCAGCTGAGTGTACAAATCGCACTCTTCTGCCAGCATGTCGAACCTATCCCCCGTCAGGCGGGACTGCAGCAGATCCTCTGCACTGTTGTTAAGAAAATCATGGGAAAAAATAAGATGCAATACTATTTCCCGGGCTGAACGTCTGCTCACGCTGCTTCCTCCCTATGGTAAGCTACGGAATAATACCCGTTTATTATACACAAAACGACTGGAAAAAGATAGACGGCAAAATGCAAAAAGAGGCGGGGTCTCCGTCTCTTTTTTGCTGTGCGGTTTACTTTTGAAAGGCGACGCCGGCCACATAGACGTTGGATTCCGCAACGGTGATGCCAACCATTGATTCAATGGCATTTTTGACGTTGAGCTGAACGCTCTGCGCCACTTCCGTGACCACGGCTCCTGCTTTAATGAGCAGATGCACATCGACGATGCAGCTGTTATCAGCGCCGATGACAATGCGTATACCCTTAGGGATGCTCTTTTTGACAAAGAAGTCGGTCAGGTCGGATGTCGGCGTCACGGCCGCCAGGGAATGAACACCATCGCTTTCCAACGCTGCGTTGGCGGCAATGGCGGCAATCACCTCGTCAGATATCCTGATCTTTCCCTGTCCATCCTCTATGAAATAATACTCTTTGCTGTTTTCACCCATGCGGTCTCAACTCCTTGTTCTGCAATGACACTATTTTACCCCATGGGCGGCAAGTTCGCAAGTGCTATTTTGTCATTCAGTCTCGATGAGCTTGATTTGTTCGGCCTTTACGCCGGTTTCACTGATGACGATGTCCTTGATGCGCGCAATGTCTTCTTCCTGAAGCCCGCCCTCCGGCTTCTGCACAATGACGTTGACGCCGTTGTCATTGATGAATACGACACATTCAGAATATCCTTTGGCAATGACCAGGTTTTCAATACGCGATTCCTTCATCGCCGATTGGGCCATGACCTGGATACTGTCGCTCGCCTCCTGCTTGGCTTCTTCATCGGCATTCTGGTTTTCTACCGTGACGTTGAGGATGCTGACCGCTTCATCCCGGGCCTTCTGGCGTGAAAGGCGTGCCTGGGCAAAGTAATCGTCGCCTCCGCCTGAAGCTGTGGAGCCGCTGGTCTGCTGGGCATCGTCGCCTTCCTCGCCGGTTTGATTGTCTGTCTCGCCGGTTGCCACGCCGTCCACCAGCTGGGCCTGGCCCAGGATCTTTCCGTCATCCGTATTGCTGGCCGCACTGAAATCGTCATCGGTTTTGTTATAGCTCCAGTTGAGATAAACGGCGACGCACAGCATCAGAGCAATGACCGAGTATATCGCCCCTTTTTTCTTCATAACACCTTTTCCTCCTATTGTTTCATTTTCAGCACTGATATGCAGTCAGACGAAATGCCTGTCAGGGCCCGTACCGCTTCGGTGAGCTCCC
>CAJMOV010000332.1 GCA_905215125.1 uncultured bacterium
ATCCCCCAGCTCATCAGGCTGCTTTTCGTACAGGCGGTAGGAGTAATCCCCCAGCAGGGCGTGAATTTCCGGAGAAAAGCTATGCCCCAGCTTTTCCCCGAGCAGGCCGCAGCTTTTCATCAGACAATCTCCAGATAGCTGCCCAGATAGCGAAATTGCTGTGCCATATCCTCCAGCTCGCAGATCATACGGGCAAACTCGGGCGAATAAACCGAGGTTTCCAGGTCGAAATAAAACATAAATTCAAAATCGCGCCCAGGCAGCGGACGGCTTTCCAGCTTGAGCAGGTTGATGCCCAAAGCGTAAAAGCGAGACAACACTTTGTACAGGCTGCCCGGCTTGTGCGGCAGCACCATCATGATGCTGGTGCGATCTGAGCCTGGATAAATCTCCAGGCTTTTGGTAATGCAGATGAATCGCGTGTAATTTCCCTCAGAATCCTGCACATTCTCCTGTAAAGTTTCAAGACTGTACAGCGCTGCGCACTGTGGGGACGCTAATACCGCAATGTCGCTACGTCCCGATTCGGCTACCATTTTGGCCGCAGCCGCCGTATTTTCAGCCGGGGTAACTTTGACATCTCCCAGAGAAGCCAGAAAGCCGGCGCACTGGCCGATGGCCTGCGGATGGGAGACGATTTCCCGCACCCCCTTCATGTTGACGCCCGGCCTGGCCAGCAGACTGTGGCTGACCCGCAGGCGGACGCTGCGGACAATGTGGAAGCGGTACTGCATCATCAGGTCGTAAATTTTCGTCACCGAACCCGCCGTGCTGTTCTCCAGCGGCAGGACACCGTAGCGGCACATGCCTTTGTCAATGGCGGCAAACACGGCGTCAAAGCTCTTAAAATACAGGATATCAGGCATTTTAAAAACCTTTTCGCAGGCCAGCTGGGAGTAGGCCCCCTCCACCCCCTGACAAGCGACTGCAGCCGAAGGCGGGAACAGCCGCTCGGTTTGATCAACCGCGTGCAAAATTTCTTCTTCCAGCGGGCAGTGAGGGCGCAGCAGCTTGTTCTGCTCCGTCCTGCTCAGCTCAAACAGCAGGCTGTACAGCGCGCCAACATAGGGCCGGCTGCGCTCGTCTGCCTGCGCGGAAATGCTTGTCAGCTTGGCGCGTTCGCGTCCGCTGTCCAGCGCGGGAAGGCCTTTCTCCTGCTTATAGGCCGCGATCTGCGCGGCAATGTCCATTCGTTCCTCAAACGCATGCAGCAGACGTTCGTCAGCCTGGTCGATGCGTGCCCTCAGCTCTTCCATATTCATATGCTTTCCCCCTATTGAATCTTATTTTGCTCCAGCATGGCGTCCAGCAGCGCAATGGCGGCCGCTGCCTCGATACAGGGCACTGCGCGCGGCACAATACACGGATCGTGTCGCCCCTTCACACAGATAGACGCTGTTTGCCCGGTATTCCAGTCTATACTGCTTTGTTCTCTTGCGATCGAAGGTGTCGGCTTGACGGCAGCGCGAAAAATCAGAGGCATCCCCGTGGATATCCCCCCCAGAATCCCTCCGCAGTGGTTGGTCGCCGTCCTGACACAACCGTCCTGCATGACAAACGGATCGTTATTCTGAGAGCCACGCAGGGCCGCACAGGCGAAGCCGCTGCCGAACTCCACCCCTTTGACGGCGGGGATGGAAAAGACTAGCGATGCAATACGGCTTTCCAGACCGTCCATCATCGGGTCTCCAATACCGGCGGGCAAGCCAAGAACAGCACACTCAATCGTTCCGCCAACTGAATCGCCCTGCTTTTTTGCGTCGGCAATAGCTTCCCTCATCCGCCGGCCTGCATCCTCGCTCAAAACAGGCAAATCCATTGTTCGAAGAGCAGTAAGGTCTTTTTGCTTTACATAAATTGAAT
>CAJMOV010000333.1 GCA_905215125.1 uncultured bacterium
TACCGTCACAGAGCACGGCTATTTTGTGCGCTTCCTGATCTACGAGGACGACCTGCCCGTCAAGGAAGAAAAAAAATATGAGTGACGAATTGATTCGGGTCACCGGCCTGAAAAAAATATTCCGCGTCCCCGCGGGCGAGCTGCACGCCGTCGACGGGGTGGATTTTTCCATCCGGCGCGGCGGGACCATCGGCATTGTCGGCGAATCGGGCTGCGGCAAGTCGACTATGGGGCGGCTGCTTTCCATGCTGCTTGACGCGACGGCTGGCGAAATCCTCTTTGACGGCAAAAACATTGCCGAAAAGGTGAGCAAGTCCGAGCTCATGTCCTACAAAAAGCGCATACAAATGATTTTTCAAGACCCCTTTTCCTCCCTTAATCCCCGTATGACCACCTTTGATACCATTATTGAGCCGCTGAATATCCATCGGGTGGGCGGCAAAAAGGAACGGGAGGAGCTTGTTTACCGCCTGATGGACACCGTTGGGCTTTCCGACCGCTTTGTCAATTCTTACCCGCACGAGCTGGATGGCGGACGCCGCCAGCGCATCGGCATCGCCCGCGCTCTGGCGCTTGACCCCACGTTTATTGTTTGCGACGAGCCAGTGTCGGCGCTCGATGTCTCCATCCAGGCGCAAATTCTCAACCTGCTCAAAGCCCTTCAGCAGAAAAACGGCTACACCTACATGTTTATCACCCATGATCTCGCCGTCGTCAAGCATATCTCCGACGAGGTTTTGGTCATGTACCTGGGCCAAATGGTGGAAAAGGCCCCCACCAAGGAGTTGTTTCAAAACCCCTGCCACCCCTATACGCAGGCGCTGCTCTCCGCCATCCCCGTCCCCAGCCTGAAGGCGAAAAAGCAGCGCGTCCTGCTGAAGGGGGAGCTGACCAGCCCCATCAACCCAAAAAGCGAGTGCCGCTTCGCCCCGCGCTGCCCTTACGCGCAGGATCGCTGCCGGCGCGAGGCGCCCGGCGTGTCCGAGCTTGGCGGCGGACACAGCGTCCGCTGCTTCTATCCCCTGGGAGACAAATCAGATAAAAAGGAGGCCGCCCTATGAGCTATTTGACCGACAAGGTATTCCACACCTATTTTTCCGGCGTTCCCAACGGCAGCGTCATCTTTCGCAAGGACAAGGCGGTGCTGTGCCCTGTGGATCGCCGCACCCGGGCGCAGCTGAAGGAAACGCCCATCCTGCCCCGGGATGCCGGTCGGCCTGGCAGCGAAATCATGATCGACTATGAAAAGCTCTTCCGCGAGCTGGACGCCTATACCGGCTGCGCCTGGGACAAAGACCGCGTACAGCTGTCTAACGGCGCGGAATACAGCCGTTATCTTTCCTATACCGGCATGGCAGACGGCAGAAAGGTCACTTCCCAGTTGTGGGCCCAGCGCAAATCCGCCGGCTGTATGGATGTTCTGACGGTCGACGGTAAGGTCGTCGGCTTTTCCAACCCCGGGCGCGTCTGCTCTGAAGTGACGGTGCTCGCCGGGTATGAGGCGGTCAGCCCCCTGGTGAAGTTTGACGATCCTATGCTGTCCAAGGCCGAGTATGGCGTTAACCCGCTGGGCAATGTTTTTGTCCCCTGCCGGGACGGTACACTGCTGGCCACCGAGGTGTTCCTGCCCGAGGGTATGCAGCCCGGCCAAAAAGTCCCCGCCATTGTCATCCGCACCTGTTACGGTAAGGCGCGCGACATCGACCGCTGCTGGCATTGGGTAACGCGGGGCTATGCCTTTGTCATCCAGGATATCCGTGGCCGAAGCGATTCCGACGGCATCACGTTCCTTCACGGTTTGCGTGGAAGCAGGAAACGCCTTCGACGAATTC
>CAJMOV010000334.1 GCA_905215125.1 uncultured bacterium
TTTCACCGCTGGAGCAAGCGCATAACAACAGGAAAATAACCGTCAGCGAAATTAGCAGGCTCTTTTTCATCTGTAGCTGCCCCCATTCATATTGCTTGGTCTTACGCTGTTCATTCTGTAAAGCCCCTCCCGTCGCCGGGAGGGGCTTTGCGCTTATTCGATGGAGGTGACGGTGTAGCCGGCGTCAGTGACGGCCTTTTTGAGCGTTTCGTCGTCGATCATGGACGCAAGGCGCAGAATGGCGTTGCCGGTCGACAGGTCGACGTCGGCTGAGACGCCGTCCAGGCCCTCCAGGGCGTTCTTGACGTGACGGACGCAGTTGGGGCAGCTCATGCCCTCGATTTTCAGGGTGCGGGTCATTTCACTCATATTGGTTTCTCCTTTCGGTTGTTGGGGTTCAGATTGGGATTGGAGCGGACAGACGGGGGGGAGCGGCGCGGCAGGCGCGACCGCCGGGGGTAAGCCAGGGCTGAAGAAGCGCAGGCGCAGCGCGTTGGTGACAACACAGACGGACGACAGGCTCATGGCCGCGGCGGCGAACATGGGGTTGAGCGACCAGTTGAGGGCAGAGTAGAAAACGCCGGCCGCGAGCGGGATGCCGATGGCGTTGTAGAACAAGGCCCAGAACAGGTTTTCCTTGATATTGCGTACAACAGCGCGGCTAAGACGGCGGGCTGTGACAAAGTCCAGAAGGTCGCTTTTCATCAGGATGACGTCGGCCGATTCGATGGCGACGTCGGTGCCGGCGCCAATGGCGACGCCAACGTCGGCGCGGGCCAGGGCGGGGGCGTCGTTGATGCCGTCGCCCACCATGGCGACTTTTTTGCCCTCCTCCTGAAGCTGGCGCACGACGCTTTCCTTATCCTGCGGCAGTACCTGGGCAAAGACGCGGTCGATGCCGACCGTTTTGGCCATGGCTTTGGCCGTCGCTTCGTTGTCGCCCGTCAGCATAACCGGTTCAACGCCCGACTGACGTAAAAGCTCGACGGCCTGTGCGCTGGTGGGGCGCACGACGTCGGCCGCAGCGATAAGCCCGACCGCCCTGCCGCCCATGGCGAAGTATAGCGGCGTGCTGCCCTTTTGCGACAGGGCCTGGCCCTGCTCCTTCAGCGCGCCCAGCTCGATGCCCTTTTCCTCCATCAAACGGGGATTGCCGGCCAGACATTCCTGGCCGTTCCAGACGGCGGAGACGCCGCGGCCCATCAGGGCCTCGAAGCGGTCGACCGGGGCGGGGGAGACGCCGGACTCGCCGGCGCGGCGCACGACGGCTTCGGCCAGGGGATGCTCGCTCGGCCCTTCCAGCGCGGCGGCCATGCGCAGCAGCTCCATTTCGCTGACGCCTGCCGCAGGCACAACAGCAGTGACCTCAGGCCGGCCTTGGGTCAGGGTGCCTGTTTTATCGAGGACGACGGTATCGGTATGGCACAAAAGCTCGAGAGCTTCAGCCGATTTGATGAGGATGCCGTGCTCGGCCCCTTTTCCGGTGCCGACCATGATGGCCGTCGGCGTCGCCAGGCCCAGCGCGCAGGGGCAGGAAATGACCAGAACAGAAATAAGGGTGGTCAGGGCGAATTCGAAGGTCTGCCCGACGATGAGCCAAACGACGGCTGACAAAACGGCAATGCCGATGACGATGGGGACAAAGACGCCGCTGACCCGGTCGGCCAGCTTTGCAATGGGAGCCTTGGAGGAAGACGCTTCCTCCATCAGGCGGATGATTTGGGAAAGGGTGGTGTCGTCGCCGACGCGGGTGGCGCGCAGCTCGAAGGAGCCCGTTTTGTTGAGGGTACCGCCCGTGACGGCGTCGC
>CAJMOV010000335.1 GCA_905215125.1 uncultured bacterium
CGGTGATGATGGTCGTCTTGACGCCGACGGCTTCAATCTTCTTGGTGTTCATGATGAGGTCGGTGTCGGGGTTGCCGAAGCCTTCCTGGGAGACGATGACGCCGTCGAGGTCGAGCAGGCGGCACAGCTTGGCGGACCAGTCGGAGGAACGCTGCTTGTCGGCCAGGTAGACGTTTTCGTTGGTGATGATGTTACAGACGTAGTTGAGCGTCTTGCCGTGCTGCTCAAACAGGTCGTGCACGACGGGGTTGTTGAGGTGATGATAAGTGGTGTTCTTGTCGCAGGCCGACACGCAGTTGCCCGAAACAATGGCGCCGTCCATAACCTCGGTCGGGTTTAAGATGGTGGTCAGGGTGCGCTTGGCGTCGACGCCATAGACATAGGTGTCGTGCAGCAGGCCCTGGCTCTGCAGCATGTGGACGTAGGCCACGCGCGGCAGGTTGGGGAACTTCTCGATGCCTTCCTTGACACCGTAGGTCTCGTAGACACGGGTCTCGTCAGGGGTCAGCTCGCGGGCCAGCTCGCCCAGGTAGGTGGCGACCTTAAAGCCGGCGAAGCGCACTGCCTTTTCATAGTCGTGCTGGGCCAGGTTTTCCACCGGCTCGATGACCATGACGAGGTTGTGCAGCTTGGAGAACGGGGTGTAATCGGCGCCCGGACCGGACATGTCGATGATGCCCTCCTGGAAGCCGACGATCTTGCCGGCAGTAACGACGGCCATGCCCTTCAGGGCATAGGTCTTGCCGCTGCCGACGGTGTCGACCTTGGCGATGACGCCCGGGAAAATACCGCCGGGGCCCTCGACCTTGACGCGGGGCTCGATGACGTCCTTCACCGGGGTGATGCGGGTGCTTTCGCCCGGATGGGCGATGTCCAGGATGACGGACTTCAGGTTCTCATCTTCCAAAACGAGTTTTTTAACAGCCTCCTGATCGACGAACAGGACGCCGTCCTCCACCTTGGAGACGTTTGAAAATTGAATGTCGCGGATATGGATATATCCCATTTCAAGTTTCAATGTGATCTTCCTCCTCCGTATATATTTCTAGTTGTACCGAACTAGTAATTGGTTACTGCGCGTCGGCCGACGGCAGGGCGCTGTCGATAAGCGTGAAATCGACCAGTTGGAAATCCTGCAGCACACGCGGCGGAAGGCCGACGGTTTTGTCCCTGAACTTGCGCGCGGCGGCGATGGCTTCTTCAATAATGGCAAGCGACTGCACATCCATTGTTCCCCGTTTTGCGGCAATCATAACCGATTTATACGGCGTTTCGCCCGGTTTGACGCTGCCGGAAAGCGGATGGGTCAGCAGCCTGTGCCCCTGATGCACCCTGTCGCGCACCTGCGTCAGCACGTCCATATAGCTGCCGTCGACAAAAGCGACGTCCCGCGTGCCCCCGTACCTTTGACGCACAAGCGGGTTGTTGGTCACAATCACGCAGCGCACGCTCATCGCCCCCTTCTATGCCGAATATTTTGAATATAGATAAAATCAATCTGTCTGCGCAAAAAAAAGCGCTGAAAATACACAGAGTAAATAAAAGCGACTGTGTCAAGCAATACCGACAGACACAGTCGCAACACTCCGTTTTTCGGCCTGAGAGATTCCGGCCGGCGGGGGCCGTTGCTCCTTTGGCGCCCAAGCAGGGCTCTTCAGAGGGCGGTCAGTATCCGGTCCTTTTGCCTGAAAGGTTCATCGCCGCGCAAGGACTTGGTTGCGCACAATTTGCATCTTCGGCGGCCCAATGTGCTGGGCACTCTCCCGGGGAACATCATTCC
>CAJMOV010000336.1 GCA_905215125.1 uncultured bacterium
TGGGAGGCAACGACATTGGCAAAGACGATTGACGGTGAACGTTTTAAACAAATGATGTGTGCGGCGGCCGCCGCCGTTGAACAGCGTAAGGAGGAAATCAACGAGCTCAACGTTTTCCCCGTGCCTGACGGCGATACCGGCACCAATATGGCCCTGACGCTGGGCAACGCCGCGTCTGAGCTGCAGAAGGTGGACAACCCCACGCTGGGCAAGACGATGGAGATTACCTCGTCAGCCCTGCTGCGCGGCGCGCGCGGCAACTCGGGCGTTATCACCTCCCTTTTGTTCCGCGGCGTGACACGCGTGCTCAAATCGGCCGGCACGGTCGACGGCGGCGCCCTGGCCGCCGCGCTGAGCGAAGGGGTGCAGACTGCCTACAAGGCCGTCATGAAGCCGGCTGAGGGCACCATCCTGACAGTGTCGCGCGTTTCGGCGGAAGCCGCCGTCAAGACGGCGCAGAAGGATCGCGACCCCGAGAAGGTGCTGCAAAGCGCCATCGACGCAGCCCGTGCAGCCCTGCCGCTGACCATGGAACAAAATCCCGTGCTCAAAAAGGCCCAGGTTGTCGACGCCGGCGCCTTTGGCTATATCATCATCCTGGAGGGCATGCTGTCCGCTCTGACCGGCAAGATGCAGAGCCTTGTCATGAACCTGCGCAAGCCCAAGCTGGAAAGCGCGGCGTCCGCCGACTTTTCCCAGTATGATACCGAGGAAATCACCTTTGCCTACTGTACAGAGTTTATCGCCGACCGCGAGGACAGGTCCCGCCCTGTAGAAAAATTGCGCGCCTTTTTAAACACTATCGGCGACAGCCTGGTCGTCGTTGAGGACGACGACCTCATTAAAATTCACGTCCACACCGACACCCCTGACCGCGCGCTGGCGGAGGGGCTGAAATACGGCCGCCTTTCCCGGATCAAGATCGAGAACATGCAGGAGCAGCTGGAGCGCAAGCAGCGTGCCGCGGTTGAGCAGAGTATGCCCAAGCGCAAGTCGGCCGCGCCGGAAAAGCGTTATGGCTTTGTCGCTGTCGCTGCCGGCAACGGCCTTGCTTCGGTGTTTGGCGACCTGGGTGTCGACCTGATGGTTGAAGGCGGACAGACCATGAACCCGTCGACCGAGGACATCCTGAACGCCATTGACCGCACGCCGGCCGAGGTTGTTTATGTCCTGCCCAATAATAAAAATATCATCATGGCGGGCGAGCAGGCTGCCGTCCTGTCGGAAAAGCAGGTCATCGTCCTGCCGACCAAGACAGTGCCGCAGGGCATTTCCGCCCTGCTCGCCTTTGACCCTGACCGCGAGCCCGAGCACAACACCAGCGAAATGCAGGCGGCCCTGGCCAACGTGCAAACAGGGCAGATCACTTACGCTGCCCGCGATTCCTCCTTTGACGGACACGATATCCACGAAGGGGACTTCATGGCTATGCTGGAAGGAAAGCTGTTGGCAAGCTCGCGCAAATTCGACGATGTTATGCACAAGCTGGGACGCGCCATGTGTTCGCGCAAAAGCCAGTTTATCACCATCTTCTACGGCGAGGGCGCGACGGCTGAGCAGGCCGAGCAGGTGCGCGATTTCTTTACCAAGGAAGCGAAAAATGCCGAAATTAACCTGATCGAAGGCGGACAGCCCGTTTACTCCTATATTATCTCAGTGGAATAACGCAGGCTGTAAAAAACAAGCGCCGGGAATATCCCGGCGCTTTTTCATTTCTTTTTTCTCTCGTGGCTCAACAGCTCGGCGGACAGGCCGGGCAGCTGAT
>CAJMOV010000337.1 GCA_905215125.1 uncultured bacterium
GGAACGCACCCATGTCCGGCCCCGTAACGACGAATCCCCCGTCCCGGAAATTCAGGGAAAAGCCAGGTCTAAAAAAGAAAAAGCCCGCCCCATTGTCGAAGACGGGCGTGATGGCCCCCTGCGCGTCTTTCACAGAGACGGAGAATAGAAAACCGCCCCAAGGGGGCGGTTTTCACTTTCTGCTCCGGCTGATTACTGCGATGCGTCGACCACGCAGTTGCGTCCGCTCGCTTTGCCGATGTACAGGCTGGCGTCGGCCAGCTGCACCAATTTATCTACATTCTTTTCCTGCGAAGAATCTGCGGTGCCGAACGTCATGGTTACCGACAGCTTTTCCCCTTTCCACGGGATGGAAAGCTGAGAAATGCCAACGCGTAAGTCCTGTAAATACTCGCTCGCTTCCGCGCTGCCGATATCGGTATAAACCAGCAGAAATTCCTCTCCGCCCCAGCGGAAAGCCAGGCCGCGCGACTGCACGCTCCGCCCGATGTAAGCCGCCACCTGGCGCAGCACTTCGTCTCCCGCCTGATGGCCGTATGTATCATTTATGGCCTTGAAGCAGTCGATGTCCCCCATCGCCACGGTGAAAATCCCGCCGCCTTCCGCCTCCTGAGCCAGACGCTGCAGCGTTTCCTCTGAATAGCGCCGGTTGCGCAGGCCTGTCAGCGGGTCATGGCTGAGAAGATTGGCAATGTTCATGCGCAGCGCCACGGCAAAGCGCCCCATGTCGCCGATTTCGTCCTGCCGCGCCAGCAGCTTGGGATCGGGCTGGATTTCCAGATCGCCCGCCGCCCCTTCCTCCAGGATTTCCTTAACCTGCGACAGGGCCAGAATCAGCTTCCTGCCATAACGGTATGACAGAGCGAGGGCAACGGCCAGCACCCCGGCTAGCGTCAGCCAGACAGTGAGTACGCTGCCGCTGATTTGTTTGATGACTTCGGCCCGGACCCGCCCGACAAAAAGCATACCGATGACCTGACTATCCTGGTCAAACAGGGGCAGGTAATAACCAAAATAGAAGGTGCCGTCGACATTAACGCGGTCTGAAAAATAGGACTCTCCCCTTTTCAGCACCTTCTCCGTAACGCGCTCGTCCGCCCTTGTCCCTGTGGCGTGCATGCCCTCGGTGTTCCGCACCGTCGTCAGGCATCGCACGTCGCCGCAGAAGAAAGTGATATCACTCCCTGATATCTCCTTAACACGGTCGACAAGGTGCAGTTCTTCCGAAAGAGGGACTTCCCCCTTATAAAGCTGCCCGCCCTTCGCGTGCAGCGCTCCGGGGTAAAGCAAGCTGAGATGCTCGTATACATTGCGCGCCTGGACTTCTAAACTATGGCCGATTTCATCGCGCAGGCTGGCATAAATAGCCTGCGTGCAGATAATAGCCACAAGGATACCCAGAACCAAAAGAGGGAGAATGGAAATAGACATGATACTTTTTGTCAGTGTGCCCTTAATTTTTCGCATTCCGACACCCCTCGAGCTGGCCGACAGATAGTTATTTTTATTATACACCATTCTATATCCTATCTGCAAGCGGGACTGCTGCCGGATTTTCAGTTATTTTTATCGTATTTGTTTCAAATTTTAACTAAAGGTCGCTTTGCCTTCCGGCGGCTGTAATCAGCCACACCGTGAGCCGCATCGTAATGGCGTGCAGGCCCGCTCCATCCCAAAGCGCCGTAAATATACATGCAGCTTTCCGGCTGTCCTTCATGCTTTTTGCGCATATCTCAGCATTCAAACTGAGT
>CAJMOV010000338.1 GCA_905215125.1 uncultured bacterium
GCGGCCCTATGGGGGTGGGTAAAACAACGGCAGGGCAAGCCCTCAAACGGAAAACGCCCAGCAGCGTTTTTCTCGACGGCGACTGGTGCTGGGATATGCACCCCTTCTGTGTTACAGAGGAAACACGCCGGGTCGTCATGGATAATATCTGCTGTCTGTTGGACAATTTCATAGGCAGCCCGGCCTTTGACACCGTTATTTTCACCTGGGTCATGCACCAGCAGGGCATCATCGATGAAATCCTGCGCCGCATCCATACGGAAAATTGCCGTGTAGTGCCGGCTTCCCTTGTGTGTACGGCGGATGAGCTGCGCGCCCGTCTGCAAAAAGACGTTGCCGCCGGCCTGCGCCAGCCCGACGTCATCGGCCGCAGCCTTTCCTATCTGTCCCTGTATGACGAACTGGATACCGTCAAAATTGACGTAACCCGGCTGACCGCCGAAGAGACGGCGGAAGGGCTGCTGGCGCTGCGGGGCTAACGGACTGTTACCAGCCGCCGCACGCGGGAAAGGCCGCCTTCCCATGTCAGGATCAGTGTGCCGCGGCCCACCTCAGCGCTGGCGGGCAGGCCGAGAAATTCGTTGCTCAGGCCCAGAGGGGTGCGGCAGTCAAGCACGGCGTCATGCAGCTCATACTTCAGGCCGCGCAGATTGACCCCTTCCGCCCGGTCGCCGTGGCAGAAGACGGAGAGATAGCCCCGCTCGGCGGCGTCAAAATCCAGCCGGCCGTCCTTGACGGCGGTGACGATCCTCCCCCCGCCGACCAGCGCGCCGCGCGCCCTTCTTTCCGCTAAAAAGGCGAGCACCTGGATGTTGGCCAGCGTGTGATCCAGCCGTTGGCCGCCCAGGCAGCCGAACAGAAGGAAGCTGCGGTATCCCCTGTCCAGCGCTGTGCGGACGGCCAGCATGGAATCGGGATCGTCCTTGACGACGGGGTGGCGGACAATGCAGCGGTGCTGCGGAATCCGGCCCAGCGAATCAAAGTCGCCTAGCACCATGTCGGGGTCGGCCCCGGTGCGCTGCAAATGGGCGTAGCCCCCGTCGGCGGCGATGATAAAGTCGCCTTTTTGGGGACAGAAGCCCTCCCCGTCAAAGTCGGAGGCGCCGACAATCCAGCAAACGGGCTGTATCATGCGGCTATTCCTCCTCACCGCAGCGGCGCGGCCGCGATTTTGGCGTAGCGCCGCGGGTACTGCGCCGGCGTGGGGCGCTGCTTTTCAATGACCAGCACGCAGCGTCTACCCTCCTCGCCCGGCAGGGTGTATTCGATGATATCGCGTACCGCGCCGCCCAGGGCGGCGACGGCCCCGCGTCCCTGCTCCAGCTCCTCGCGGAAGGCGTCGTTGGCGCTTTTGGACGGCAGGAAGAGCCCGCCCGGCCGGATAAACGGTAGGCACAGCTCGGCCAGGATGTTAAGCGGCGCGACGGCGCGGGAGACGGCGATGTCGTACCCCTCCCGCTCCCCTTTTTGAGCAATCAGCTCCTCGGCGCGGGCGGCGACGGCGCGGACGGGGCAGCCCAGTTCCTCCGCCGTGCGGGCGACAAAATCGATCCGCTTGCGGGTGCTGTCCAGTAGCGTGACGTCCAGCTCGGGACGGTACAATTTCAGCGGAAGGCCGGGAAAGCCGGCGCCGGTGCCGACGTCGATGACCCTTTTGCCGGAAAAATCGGCGGCCGTGAGCAG
>CAJMOV010000339.1 GCA_905215125.1 uncultured bacterium
GATAAAAAAAGAGCAATCCTTTTTCAAATAGAATCGGAGGTTTAGTCTATGGAGCTTACCACCAACAGAAAGGTCCTTGAGTTCGTCAAAATGGCACAGGATCTCATGCAGCCGGACCAGGTCGTCTGGATCGATGGCAGCGAGAGCCAGCTGGAGGAGCTGCGCGCCCAGGCGATGAAAACAGGGGAGCTTATCAAATTAAGCGAGGAAAAGCTGCCCGGCTGTTATTATCACCGCTCGGCGCTCAATGACGTCGCGCGCGTTGAAGGCCGCACCTACATCTGCACCAGCCGTGAGGAGGACGCCGGCCCGACCAACAACTGGATGGCGCCTGACAAGGCGTATGCCATGGCCTCTGATATTTTCCGCGGGTCAATGAAGGGGCGGGATATGTATGTCATCCCCTTCTCCATGGGGCCCGTCGGTTCCCCCTTCGCCAAAGCGGGCATTGAGATCACCGATTCCATTTACGTTGTCGTCAGCATGGCCATCATGACCCGCATCGGTAAGCAGGTGCTCGACGCGCTGGGCGACAGCAACGATTTTGTCCGCGGGCTGCACGGAAAGTGCGAGCTGAAGGAGGAAGACCGCTACATCCTGCAATTCCCTGAGGACAACGCCATCTGGAGCTGCAATTCCGGCTATGGCGGCAATGTCCTGCTGGGCAAAAAGTGCTTTGCGCTGCGCATTGCCTCTTACCAGGGCAAAACGGAGGGCTGGATGGCCGAGCACATGCTTATCCTGGGCATCGAAAATCCGCAGGGCGAGACCAGGTATGTCGCCGCCGCCTTCCCGTCTGCCTGCGGCAAGACCAACCTTGCCATGCTCATCCCGCCGGAAAGCTACCGTGAAAAGGGCTATAAGGTCTGGACGGTTGGCGACGACATCGCCTGGATCCGCAAGGGGGCAGACGGCCGTCTGTGGGCCGTCAACCCGGAAGCCGGCTTCTTCGGCGTGGCGCCGGGCACCAACGAGAAATCCAATCCCAACGCGCTGGCCAGCACTCGTAAGGACACCATCTTTACCAACGTCGTTTACAACCCCGCCGACGGTACTGTGTGGTGGGAAGGGCTGGACAAAAACCCGCCCAAGGGCGCCCTCAACTGGAAGGGCGAGCCATGGGATCCCGCTTCTGGTGAAAAGGGGGCTCATCCCAACTCCCGCTTTACTGCGCCGGCCAAAAACTGCCCCTGTATTTCCCCCAAGTGGGAGGATCCGCAGGGGGTGCCGCTGTCGGCCATCATCTTCGGCGGCCGCCGCGCCAAGACGGCGCCGCTGGTCTACCAATCCCGCGACTGGGATCACGGCGTTTTTGTCGGATCCATCATGGCGTCGGAGACGACGGCTGCCGCCACGGGCGCTGTCGGCGTCGTGCGGCGTGACCCCATGGCTATGCGCCCCTTTATCGGTTACCATGTAGGCGATTACTTCCAGCACTGGATTGACATGGGCAAGACCATTGACGACGATAAAAAGCCGAAAATTTTCAACGTCAACTGGTTCCGTCTCAGTGAAAGCGGCGCTTTCCTGTGGCCGGGCTTCGGCGACAACTTCCGCGTGCTGGAATGGATTCTGAAGCGCTGTGAAGGGCAGGTGGACGCCGTACAGACGGAAATCGGCTTTGTCCCCCGCGTTGAGGACATCAACCTTGACGGCCTGGATTACAC
>CAJMOV010000340.1 GCA_905215125.1 uncultured bacterium
CTATTGTAATCTGCCCGGACTGGACGCCGTGCGCCCCGGCTCTTCCATCGGCGGGCGCATGACGTGCCGGGGGGATTATGGCCTGCTGAAAACAGGTAAGCTGCAAAGCACTGTCGCCGAGGTGCGCTGGCTTTCCAAGGGTCATACTATTGGCTATGGTTCGGCATACACGACCCGCAAGCCGACTAAAATCGCCATCATCCCCGTCGGTACGTCCGATGGGTATATGGTGGAAAAGGCCCGCGACTCCTTCCGCTTCAGCGACAGTCTGCGCTATGCAGGCAGCAGCATCAAATCCTTTTTGCTGGGCAAGCGCTTTTACGTCAGCATCAGCGGCAAACGGGCGCGCGTCCTGGGCCATGTCGGCGTCAGCCACACCATCGCCGACGTGACGGAAATCGACTGTGCCGCAGGCGACGTTGCCACCTTTGACGTTTCCCCCATCTATGTGCCGCAAAGCATTGAGCGTCGCTATGTCTGATACCCCTCTTTATTCGGCCCTGACACGTTTCGCCGCAAAGGAAAACCTCTCCCGCTTTCATATGCCGGGACACAAGGGCCGCCCGGCGGGTAGCGCTTTTGACGGCGTTTTCCCCATCGATATGACAGAGCTGCCCCACACCGGCAATCTATACGAAGGCGACGGTCCCATTGCCGAAGCCGAGGCCCTGGTCGCCCGCTGGTATGGCATGGACGGCTGCTTTTTTCTTACCTGCGGCGCAACACAGGGGCTCAAGGCCGCCCTGCGCTTTTTCTGTCCCGCGCCCGGCAGCGCCGTCGTACTGGATCGCAACTGTCACAAAAGCGTTCTGGACGGCTGCGCCCTGCTCGACTTGCGGCCGACCTATGTATTCCCCGCCTTTCTTCCGGAAGAGGGCGTTACCGGCGACATCAGTCCCGACGCCCTGCGCAGCGCCCTGCGCCAGAGCGGCGCTCGGGCCGCCGTCTTGACCAGTCCGACCTATTACGGGCACTGTCTGTCTGTCTCGGCACTGGCGGATGCCGCGCATGACTGTGGCGCCCAGCTTATCGTCGATGCGGCGCATGGATCCCATCTGCGCGCCTGCGGCCTGCCCGATCCTGCTTTGCAGGGGGCTGATGCCGTCGTCTTTTCCGCCCATAAAACCCTTTGCGCCCTCGGTCAAGGGGCGTTTTTGGTATTTCGCGGCCTGGACAAGCTGGGACGGTCGCGTCTGCGCGCCGCGACGGCGCTGTTTGGCACAACCTCTCCGTCCTATCCTGTTATGGCTTCTCTCGACTGGGCGCGGGCGCGGATGGAGACCGCTGTCGATCGCTGGCGCGCCCTGGCCCAGCGCGCCTTGCTTTTGCGCAGGGACATCGGTATGCATACCCCTTTTGCCGTTTTTACCAGCGGGGATCCCTGCCGGCTGACAATCAACACCGGCGCCGCCGGCCTGTCGGGCATCCAAGCTGCCGAAACGCTTTTCGCCCTATGAAAAGTCCGCTCGTTTCCAACACGCTATCCTTTAAGACGACGTCGGTCATGACGTACGTTTTGTAAAAATACTCGTCGTCCAGATATTGGTTGCTCTGCGCGCGGTACGCGTTCCCGTTTTCGTCGAGAAGGTTAGGTTCGATGCACGCATCAACGTCGGAAGAGAGCGTTTTGCTCGCGCGCAACGCGCGGT
>CAJMOV010000341.1 GCA_905215125.1 uncultured bacterium
GCCGCACTGTATAGCGCGGATATCGCTCAGGGGAAGGGCCAGCTTGCGCAGCAGCTTTATTTTGCGCAGCTCGTCGACATCCTTCTGTGTGTAGTCGCGATAGCCGTTCTGGCTGTCGCGGCCGGGACAGAGCAGCCCTTCCTTTTCATAAAAGCGGATATTGCGCTTTGTAATGCCGACCAGCCGTTCTATTTCGTTGATTTTCATGCCTGTCGCTCCTGCTTTGAAAAGAGGATACACCTTCCACCAGGTGGAAAGTCAAGAGGGAAACGGGAAAAATCAGGCGATGACGATGGCGATCATTTCGGCGGGCTCGCTTGTGCGGTTTTCAGCGCAGTGGGTGCTGCCGCCGCCGCAGAACATAATGTCGCCGGGGCGCAGCACCCTTTCCACGCCATTGTCGCCGACGGCGATCTCGCCCTTCAGGCAATAGTAAATTTCGGCGTCGGGGCCATGGGGATGCAGGCCGATGGAAACGCCCGGCTGCAGCGTCATGCGGGAACAGAGGTTGCATTTGCCCAGGGTTTCCTCCTTTTCCAGCAGGTGCAGGGTTTCGATATCGCCCTTGCCGCCGCGAAGCTCATGCTTCATTTCAACGCGCATATCCTTTTTCTCTTTGACCATGTGTTATCCCTCCGTTAGTTTTGGGGGTATTCCCCCTTCTATATTTTTTTATTATACAGCATGGGCACAGCGCTGGCAAGGAGCAGGTTGCCAAAGCCTTGCCAGGTGTGGTATGATGGAAAAAAAGTGTGCAGAGGATTGAAGCAATGGCAAAAAACGAAGGAAGCGTCGCCGCTGTCGACCGCGCCGTCGACATCCTGGAATACATTTACCAGCAGGGGGGAGAATGTACCCTGACAGGTATTGCCCAGGGCCTCGGCATCCCCAAAAGCGCCGTGCACCGCATGCTGCACACGCTGAAAAATCGCAATTTTATTTACCAGGACGAGCAAAGCGGCCGTTATGGGCTGGGCACCCGCCTTTTTGTGCTCGGCCGCATGATCGAGGACAAGATGGCCTTTGTCAGCGTCGTCAAGCCGTATGCCGACAGGCTTAACGCCAAATACAGCGAATGTGTGCACGTCACCGTGCCGTATAACGCCGGGGATGATTTGCCGCGCCAGCTGCTCATTGCCAAAATTCACAACCCGCAGAGCGTTCTGCGCGTCTCGCCTGAGGTTGGGGCGCTGACATACTGCCATGCTTCGGCCAGCGGCAAATGTATGCTGGCCTTCTCGCCCCCGGGCTTTCTCGACCGCTACCGCGACCGGCCCCTGATCGGCTTCACCCCCAATACCATCACCGACTGGACGGTGCTGGACAGGCAGCTGGCCGACATACGCGGCCAGGGATACGCCACCGAGGACGGCGAGACCGAGGTGGGGCTTTCCTGCACGGCGGCGCCGGTGCTCAACCGCAAGGGCGAGCTGTGCGTCGTCATTTCCCTGTCGGGGCCGACGAGCCGTATCCGCGCCTTTGACCAGAAGCAGATGGTGGAGGATCTCAAGCGCGTCGCCAGCGAAATGCAGACAGGCATATCCTGACCCCGGAAAAGGATATCTGCGACACCGTCCGATTATGAGAAGGAACACGAGGAGAACCGCGTCGAGCA
>CAJMOV010000342.1 GCA_905215125.1 uncultured bacterium
AAGACGCCGCACTAGGCCGTCGGCATCCCCACCATGGAAGCCAACGCGCAGGGCCTGCGCTGCACAAAGCAGGTCATTTCCATGCTGGGCGATCAGACGCTGACGGCCGCCGGGCTTGAGCAGGAAAAGCGCATCATCACGCAGGAAACCCGCTGCATCGTCGACAAGTGCTTTGAGCTGGGCGGGGGCGACATTGCCGTCGGCACCATCCGCGCGGTGCAGGCCGGCGTCGTCGATATCCCCTTCGCCCCCAGCCGCTTCAACGCCGGCAAGATGCTGCCCGCCCGCGACGACGAGGGCGCTATCCGCATCCTAAACCCCGGCAACCTGCCCCTCAGCGAGGACCTGATCGAATTCAATCGCGCGCAGATTGAAAAGCGCGCCACCCATGAAAAGCGCAAGGCGTCCTTCCAGATGGTCATTGACGACGTTTACGCCATCAGCAAGGGCCGTCTGGTCGGCCGGCCGCTTAGCTATTAAGCCAAAGCCCGGAAAGGACGGGCCTTGTTCCCCGCCCCGCCGCGGGAACCGATAACGAAGCAGGAGGAAATACTGATGAAAATAGTCAATCTCGTTTGCAGCAAGGGTAGGACCGGGTTTTATTTTGACGATCAGCGCGCCATCAAGGGGGGCGCCAGGGCCGACGGCTCGGCTTACGTCGGCCAGCCGGTGACGCCCGGCTTCACCGCCGTGCGCCAGGCGGGCGAATCCATTTCCGTCATGCTGGTGCTGGAAAACGGCCAGGTCGCCTATGGCGACTGCGCCGCGGTGCAGTACAGCGGCGCGGGCGGACGCGATCCCCTCTTTTTGGCGGAGGATTTCATCCCTGTCATTGAAAAGTACATCAAGCCGGCCCTGGTCGGCAAGGAGGCCGACAGCTTCAAAGGCCTGTCCGAAATGGTGGAGGCTATCACCGTCGACGGCAAGCGGCTTCACACCGCCATCCGCTACGGCGTGACGCAGGCCATCCTGGACGCCGTAGCCCGCGCCACCTGCCGCCAGATGTGCGAGGTCGTCGCCGACGAATATGGCTGCACCATTGCCGACAGGCCCATCCCCGTCTTTACCCAGTCGGGCGACAGCCGCTATGACAACGCCGACAAGATGATCATGAAGGGGGCCGCCGTGCTGCCCCATGCCCTTATCAACAACGTTGAGACCAAGCTGGGAAAAGACGGCGAAAAGCTGGCCGAATACGTCGCCTGGCTGCGCGACCGCATCCTTGCGCTGCGTCAGGACGACGGGTACAACCCTGTCATGCACATCGACGTGTACGGCACCATCGGCGCCGCCATGGGCAACGACAATTACGCCGGCATGGCCGATTATCTGCAGAAGCTGGAGGAAATCGCAAAACCCTTCCACCTGCGCATTGAAGGCCCCATGGACGTGGAAAACCGCGAAGGCCAGATGCAGGCCCTCAAGGAGCTGACGGCCGAGCTTGACCGCCGCGGCAGCACGGTGGAAATCGTCGCCGACGAATGGTGCAACACCCTGGAGGACATCAGGTACTTCGCCGACAACAAAGCCGGCCATATGGTGCAGATCAAAACCCCTGATCTGGGCGGCATC
>CAJMOV010000343.1 GCA_905215125.1 uncultured bacterium
GGTTCCAGCTGGTCTGGTGCTCCTCAAAAGCGATGTTGGTGTCGCAGGAGCGCTGGAAGTTCTCGCTCAGCTCCCTAGACTTTTCGCCCAGCATATTGTAGCTTTTAATGGTGCCGATGCCTTCGGCAAAAGACAGCACCGCTTCAGTCAGGCTTTCGCTCTGCTCGCGCATGATATGGCTGTCCTCAATGGTGCTTTTGCGCATGGCCTTGGTGATTGCCATGACGACAAGCAATATGGACAGTGCAGCCGCGCCCAGCCGGATATCGACGAAAAACAGCATGACGACCATGATGATCTCAGAAAACAGATAACTCATGATATCGGCAAGCACCGTCATCCCGTTTTCCTCCAGGAAGACCATGTCGGAAGAAAGGACCGAGCTGATTTTGCCGATGTTGCCGGCGTTAAAATAACCCATTGGTAGGCGGCGGAGATGCTCGCCCAGCTCAAGGCGTTTATCCGTCATAACCAGATATCCGGTGCCTGCCTGCAGTCGGTTGGCCACATGGGTGCAGACGATCTGCACCACAAGGCTGCCCGCCATACCCAGGGCAAGGTAGAGACAACTTCTGCCGGTCATCGTCCCGTCGATGAAAAGGGGAATGGCGATAAAGCCAAGCATGATCGGAACCTTGATCATCACCGCCTTGATAAAGGAAAACAGGAACGCCACGCGAATCCGCACGGCGTATTTGCCGCAAAATTTCAGGACCTTGTTGATAAAGGGTATCACGCCTGCACACCTCCTGCATGGTTGTCTGCGCTGACCGTCCAGGTCGCGCTGCGTTCCGACGCCTCCCACAACCGGCGGTAGGCATCACTGGCTTCGAGAAGCTCCTCATGGGTTCCTGCCGCGGCCAGATTGCCGTTGTCCATGACGCAGATACAGTCGGCACCGACGATAGAGCGCAGCCGGTGTGCGATGACAATGACCGTTTTATCCTGGATGACCTCGGCGATGGCGGCGTTCATTTTTTCTTCGTTTTCCGGGTCCATAAAGGCGGTGGCCTCGTCCAGTACGACAATGGGGGCGTTTTTAAGCAGGGCGCGGGCCAGGGCTATGCGCTGGCGTTCGCCGCCGGACAGCTGACGGCCGCAGTCGCCCGCCATGGCGTGGATGCCCCCCTCGATGCGCCCCAGGAATTCTGAGCACTGCGCGCGTTTGGCCGCGGCCAAAACTTCTGCGTCAGTGGCGTCCGGCTTGCCGACGCGAATATTTTCCAGCAGCGAGGTGTTGAAAAGAAACTGCTCCTGCGCCACAAAGGAAATCTGCTGGTTTAAGGACTCCAGGCTCATCTCCCGGACGTCCTGTCCGCCGATGCAAACGCTGCCGGAGGCGACGTCGTAAAAATGCACCAGCAGCTTGGCGAGGGTCGATTTCCCGCTGCCCGATTCCCCGACCAGCGCAGTCAGGCTGCGTTCAGGGATGTGCAGCGTTACGCCGTGCAGCACCTCCTCCTCGCGGTAGGCAAAGCGAACATCGTCAAAGCAGATGCTGTGATCCCTGCCGCAGAAAGGGCTTGCGGTCTGCGCGAGCGGCCTGGCGGCCAGTGTCT
>CAJMOV010000344.1 GCA_905215125.1 uncultured bacterium
TGCGCAAAAAGGACTAGTTTTTTATGCTCCGGCGTCCGGCCCCGCCGGGCGCCGTCCTTATTGCCCGCCAATAATGTGAAAGGATGAGCAAAGCATGAGCGATTTGAAAAATTACCTCAGCATCGGCAGCTGTCAGAGCGCCCAATGGCAGGATGCGCAGCACATCGTTTTCGTCAAAAGCGGCCCCGGCGGAAAGAGCATCGTCCGCGCCGATATCTCGACAGGCAGGCAGGAGACGCTGGCCGAGACGCAGGAGCGCATCTGGAAAATGCTTGTCGCTGCAAACGGCGACATTTTCTACACCTCGGACGAGGGCGGCAATGAAAACGAGCAGATATACAAGGTCGAGCCGTCCGGCCCCCGCCGCATTACAAGCGACGGCGAAACCCGTCATAACCTCGGCGGCCTGCTGCCCGACGGCAGGACGCTGATCATTGCCTGCAACGCCCGTGACAAAAAGACCTTTGACATCATGGCGCTTGACGTTGAAACGGGCGAAAAGCGCATGATTCTGCAAAACACCGATAACTATAATACCCCTGCCGCCCTTTCGCCCGACGGGCGTTACCTGCTTTACAACAAGCTGCTCGGATCCTCCAACAACGCGATGTGGATGGTGGACACGGCCAGCGGCAAGGCGTGCAGGGCCCCTGCGTCGGAAGCGGTGGCCGCCTATGAAAGCCCGGCATGGAAGCACACCGGAGACGGCTTTTACTACGTCACCGATGAGGGCGCGGATTTCTTCTACATCGGGTACTATGATGTTAAAACGGCGTCGGCCTCTCCCCTGCTGCATTTTGACTGGGATGTCGAGGCCGTCTCCCTTTCTCCCTGCGACCGGTATCTCGCCATTTTGACCAATGAGGCGGGGTATTCCGTCCTGCGCGTCTATGACTTGCAGGACAAAGTCTTCTGCAATATCCCCCAGCCGCCCCGCGGGGTGTATTCCAATTATGACCGTATCTCCTGGGCGGACGAAGGGCTGCGCCTGGCCTTTACTGTGTCGAGCGGCAAGCGCCCGCAGGACGTTTGGGCCCTGGACATGCGGGAGGACTGGATTCGCCGCGTCAGCGACAGCATGCCGCAGGGGCTGACGTCCGAGGAGCTTTTCGAGCCGACGCTGCACGAATACCAGTCCTTTGACGGGCTGGCCGTCCCCTATTTCCTCTATACACCCAAGGGGAAGGAAGCCAAAAACCTGCCTGTTATGGTCTCTATCCACGGCGGGCCGGAGGGGCAGAGCCGCCCTGACCTGCCTTATCAGGAATTCCTGCATTACATGGTGGCCCAGGGCATCGCCGTCGTCGAGCCCAACGTGCGCGGATCGACGGGCTACGGCAAAGCGTATTCCCACCTGGATGATGTGGAAAAGCGTCTGGACAGTGTCAGGGACATTGAAGCGCTGGTTCAGCATCTGGTTGATTCCGGCGTTGCCGACCGCGGGCGTATCGGCGTTATGGGTACGAGCTATGGCGGGTTCATGACGCTGTCGCCTTTGTTTTTTTGTAGTTGGATATGCCGATTTTTACAGGGGCAAACATGATATT
>CAJMOV010000345.1 GCA_905215125.1 uncultured bacterium
GGCCTAAATGTCGGCGGAATCGTACTTCTGCCGCACCTCCCGCACAAAGAATTCCGCGGCAGGGGACAGGGGGCGGCGCTTGTGGTAGACCAGGTAAAAGCTGCGCTGCGGATGGCTGCTGGGCAGGTCAAGGGCCAGTACCGCGCCGGTTGAGATAAAGTCGTCAGCCGCCAGCTGTGAAATGACGGAAACGCCCAACCCTTTGCGCACCGCCTGCTTGATGCTTTCAGTGCTCTGCATCTGCGCGACAGAGCGCAGCGATTTGGGGTCGACGCCCGCGCCCAGAAGGAATTCCTCCGCCTCCCTCCGGGTACCTGAGCCCGGCTCCCGGCTGATAAAGGGCAGGCTGCGCAGCGCTTCGGGGGTGACGGCCCCTTCCATCTTCTGATATGCGGGGGAGTTTGGGGTGATAAGCACCAGCTTGTCCTGCAAAAAGGGCTCAAAGGCACAGATTCCCTTGTCGGGCGCTGTGCCCGTCATGCCGACCTCGGCTTCCATGTCCAGGATACGCTTGACCACTTCGCTGCTGTCGTACTGCCGCACGGAGAAAAAAACCTTGGGGTGCTTTGCCACCAGATCGGGAAGGATTTCCGGCAGGATGTACTGCGACGGCACGGTGGACGCCGCGATATCCAGGCTGCCGCGCACCTCGGTGGAATAGCTTTGCACTTCCAGCGTGGCGCGGTCGCGCAGGCGCAGCATTTCAACGGCGTACTCGTAAAAGATTTTGCCCGCGGCCGACGGGTAGACCTCCTTGGTTGAGCGGACGATCAGGCAGGCGCCCAGCTCGGCCTCCAGCGTGCTGATATGGGCGCTGATGGTCGGCTGCGAAAGGTAGATGGCTTCGGCCGCCTTGGAAAAGCTCTTGCAGCGGACGACGTTGACAAAGGCCTCAATTTGTTTGAAGTGCATATCAGGCGCTCCTTTACACTTGAACTTTGACGAAAGGCAGGGTATGATAGAAGCAGCAAAACCGGAAGGGAAGTGGGACTATGGCTGAAAAGCAGCGGCTGACGCAGATGGCCAAGGCCGGCGGCTGAGGGGCCAAGATAGGACCGGGCGTCCTAAGTGAAATCCTGTCGGGCCTGCCCCGGATTCAGGATAAAAGGCTGATCGTCGGGTTTGATTCCAGCGATGACGCCGCCGTATACCTGGTGCGCGAGGATCTCGCCGCCATCCACACCGTCGCCTTCTTCCCCCCCATTGTCGACGACCCGTATGCCTTCGGGCAGATTGCCGCCGCCAATTCTTTAAGCGACGTCTACGCCATGGGGGGCGTGCCCAGCCTGGCCATGAACCTCATCTGTTTCCCCAGCTGCCTGGGGCTGGACGTTGTGCGCGCCATATTGGAAGGGGGCGCCGATAAGATCCGCGAGGCGGGCGCCGTAATCGCCGGAGGACATTCCATTGAGGACAACGAGCCCAAGTACGGCCTGTGCGTCACCGGCTATGCAAACCCCAGGGATATTCTCAAAAACGCCGGCGCGCAGCCGGGGGACAGGCTGGTGCTGACCAAGCCGCTCGGCACCGGCATTCTGACGAC
>CAJMOV010000346.1 GCA_905215125.1 uncultured bacterium
AGCAAAAAAGACGGCAAAAGCCGTCTTTTTTTGCTGTATGGATTTCCTGCGGGATTTTTATTGCTCCTGGCGCCGGGCAGAGGGCTCAGCGGCCGACAAGGCGCCTGATTTTGCTTTTGACGCGCTGTATCCCATTGGGGCGGGGAGAAAGACGGGCGGCCAGCTGGGCCATGCTTTCCTTGCCCAGCGCAGCAAAAAAGGCTTCACGCGCCTGCGGGCGCGGGGCAGGGCGGACGAGGCAGCCGTTGTGCTGCGCGGCGGCTTCAAAATCGGCCGGCCAGAAAATCAGCTTGTCGCGCAACCCCTCCCAGGCCTGGCGGCCCCGCTCGGTATGAACCAGCACAAGAGAAAGGCCCTTGTCGTCGTCCTTGCCGGGAAAGAGCTTGCCCGCGCCCCAGAAATCGCCCAGGGTCAAGTCGGCACTGCTGGACTGGCCGCGCACGGCGCAGGTGTAGCAGGAGGGGCGCAGGCTCAGGTTGGCGAGAAAGGCGCGCATATAGGCGTCCTGCCCGGCAGGATGGCGGCGGGCGCCACCCTTTTCCAGACAAGCGGAAACGGAATAGCCCTTCCAGCCTGTCGATTTATCGCGGAAGTTGAGACGGACGACAGCGTCCCCTTCCTCACGCTCGATTTCATCAAGATAGGCGCGCAGCGCCGCGGGAGAGGGAACGCCGTGACAGACAACGTCGACGAGCAGGAGACCTTCCGGGCGGCCGAAGACTTTGGCGACGGCCGCAGTCTGGCAGGGAGTGCCACAGAACAGCGCCGGCTTGCCCTGCTCAAGGGCGCGGGCAATCCCGGGATAAGCGGCGGACAGGTCGCTTTGCACATATTTCGAGCCGCGGAGGGCGGACAGGCCGCCGACCGAATCGACTGAAGCGTGGCGCAGCGCGCCGTTTTCCTCCCACGCGGCGCCAAAGACAATCCCGCTGCGTGACAGGGTCTGCTGCGCAAGTTCGGTAAAGACGCCGCCGGATGAGCTTTTGGCGCGGATCTCCTCGTCGCGGGAAGCGGCGGCAAAGGTCTCAGGGGAGCGTTTCTCCGCGCCGGGCGTGACAGGACAGACCTGCCGGCATTTGCCGCAGCCGATGCAGGCGTCACGGTCGACCTGCGGGCGGGCAAAGCCCTCCTTATCGGCCTGCATGGAGATGGCGGAAACAGGACAGACATAAGCGCAGGCGGCGCAGCCGCAGCATTCGCCGGGGCTTTCAATGCCCGCGGCCAGACCCTGATCCCGGCGCAGGCCGAGCAGGCGGGCGATGCTTTCTGCCGTTTCCCGCGCGTTCGCCGCGTATTCCGGCATGATGTCGCGCAAGTGGGTACGGGTGTCCTCTTCCCGGGCGGCCAGCCAGTCAAATGCGGCCGTCAGGTCATTGGGCGTCTTCAGGCTCTGCACGGGCAGGACGTAGTTTTCCTCTGTACCGAACAGGTCGCGGGCAATGCCCCGCGCCTTGACGGAATATCCCACGACCAGCGTGGGAACATGCGACGAGTAGGCGGCGATGGTGGCGTGGGTGCGAGAACAGATGAAAAAGCGCAG
>CAJMOV010000347.1 GCA_905215125.1 uncultured bacterium
CCAGACAGTCTCCGCAGCTGCCTGGGGGGTTGATTTTCTATTAAAAATACGTTAAAATAGGTACAGATACACAGGGAGAAAGGGCCTGTTTAATCTGTACACCACTTTAATGACGGTTTTGCTGTCATCCGGTGCGCTGTACAGTGGCGCGGGGCCCCTTTGTCCAGGGATGGTTTTGCAAAACCGCCGGTTGATGCCTGCCCAGGGTGCAGGCTCATCACGGGCGGTTTTTTGTTGTGGAGACAGGTGGAATTCCGGCCAGGCTTTGGCTCATTGGGGTATCATTTGGGCCTTTTGGGCAGGATTGTGCGAAAGGGGAACGGCCTGTGCGCTTTTGCTGCCTGCGGCGGCCTATGCCGCCCGGCGCGTCCCTGTCGATCTGTTTCGGAAGAAAACATTTACAATAACAGGAGGAGTAAACATGCAGAATGTAAAAGTAGCTGTTTGGGGCTTCGGCGCCATGGGCAGCGGCGTCGTCCGCGCGCTGTTGACCAAGAAAGGGGTCGACGTTGTCGGCGTCTGCGACCTGCACCCCGCCCGCGTGGGCAAGAGCATCTTTGAAGTGCTCGGCGTTGAAAGAAACGGCCGCGCCGATGTCATTGTCAATGCCGATATTGACGCCGTCGTACCGGAAAAGGGCTGTGACATCTGCGTCATCGCGACCGATTCCTTCACCGCCAAGGTATACGACAAGGTTGTCCGCATCGTCAAAAAGGGCGTCAACGTCGTCACCACCGCCGAGGAAATGTCCTATCCCAAGGCCGGCGAGCCTGAGCTGACGGCCAAAATGGATGCCGTCGCCCGTGAAAACGGCGTTTCCATCCTGGGCACCGGCGTCAACCCCGGCCTTATTATGGACGTTCTGGCCCTGTGCCTGTCCGGCGGCATGACCGACGTTGAGTTTGTGCAGTGCAAGCGCGTCAACAGCCTCAGCCCCTTCGGCCCCGCCGTTATGGAGGAGCAGGGCGTCGGCCTGCCCGTCGCCGAGTTTGAAGCCCGCGTCAAGGACGGCAGCATGGCCGGCCACGTCGGCTTCAAGGAGAGCGTTTACATGATGGACGAGGCGCTGGGCCTGGGCGTCGACCACTTCGAGCAGCAGATGAAGCCCATTGTCACCAGCGTCGATCGCAAGTCCCCCTATGGCTTTGCCAAGGCGGGCGATGTCGCCGGCGTCAATATGACGGGCCAGGGCACCCGGGACGGCAAGGTGGTCATCGACATGATCCACCCGCAGCAGATCGAGCCGGAGATGGAAGGCACCCACACCGGCGACTATATTGTGCTCAAGGGCTCGCCCGACATCTCGATGGAAATCCGCCCCGAGGTTGACGGCGGCATCGGCACCATCGCCATGTGCATCAACATGATCCCCCACGTCATCAACGCCCGCCCCGGCCTGCGCACCATGATCGACCTGCCGGTGCCCCACGCCATCATGGGCGACTACCGCGACCTGGTCGACGAGGAGAGAAAGATCGTCAAATAACCCGCGCCTTGCTGGACAAATAATTGGGCTGCCGGCGGAGACAGGGTCGTCTC
>CAJMOV010000348.1 GCA_905215125.1 uncultured bacterium
CGAGCAGACCCACGGCGTCGTCGGCGTCATCGGCCCGACGCGCATGGATTATTCACGGACGGTGGCGCGGCTGTCGGCCATCGCCCGCCAGCTTTCCCGCCTGGCGTCGGGTGAAAACGCCAAATATGCACTGAAGGAGCCAGGTGAGGAACATGGAAAAGGATAAGAAATGCCCGGAAGGGCAGGAAAGCGTCCAGACGGAGCAGCCGTGCGACTGTGCCGAAAGGGAAGGGGAGCAGGCAGAAAGCCCCGCGCCCCAACCGGAGGAAAGCAAGCTCGCCGCGCTGGAAAGCCAGCTGGCGGAAAATGAGGAACGCTATAAGCGCATGCTGGCCGAGTATGACAACTACCGCAAGCGATGCGCCAAGGAGCGCGAAGGGCTATACGCCGATTCCTTCGCCGCAGCGGTAGCTCTTTTCCTGCCAGTGCTCGATAACCTTGAGCGCGCCGCTTTGCAGCAGGAGCAGGCGGAGGGCGAGCGCAAGGGAGCGGAGATGATTGTCAAGCAGTTTCTCGAGATTTTGGAAAAATCCGGCGTCAAGCCGATGGGTGAAAAGGGGGAGAGCTTCGATCCCCTGCGGCACAACGCCATTCAGCATATTGAGGACGACAGCTTTGGAGAAAACCAGATTTGCGAGGTGCTGCTGCGCGGCTATGTGATGGGGGACAGGGTCATCCGTCACGCCATGGTCAAGGTGGCCAATTAGCCCGCAGACAGATTGGATAAATGTTGTTAACATACACTTTATAATATTTTGGAGGAATGAATTATGTCTAAAATCATCGGCATAGACTTGGGTACCACCAACCCCTGCGTCGCCGTTATGGAAGGCGGCGAAGCCGTCGTCATCCCCAACGCCGAAGGGGCGCGGACGACGCCGTCCGTCGTCGCGTTTGCCAAAAACGGCGAGCGTATGGTCGGCCAGGTCGCAAAGCGTCAGGCCGTCACCAATCCCCAGCGCACCATTTCGTCCATCAAGCGTGAGATGGGTACCGGCCACACCGTCTCCATCGACGACAAGAAATATTCCCCGCAGGAAATCTCGGCCATGATTCTGCAAAAGCTCAAGCACGACGCCGAGGGTTATCTGGGCGGCAAGGTGACCCAGGCTGTCATCACCGTTCCTGCTTACTTCACAGACGCCCAGCGCCAGGCCACCAAGGACGCCGGCAAAATCGCCGGGCTCGACGTGCTGCGCATCATTAACGAGCCGACGGCAGCCGCCCTGGCTTACGGCGTCGACAAGGAAAACGAGCAGAAGGTCATGGTCTATGACCTGGGTGGCGGCACGTTCGACGTTTCCATCCTCTCCATCGGCGACGGCACCGTCGAGGTCATGGCGACGGCCGGCAACAACCGCCTGGGCGGCGACGACTTTGACGAGCGCATCGTCAACTGGATGGTCAGCGAGTTTAAGCGCGACCAGGGCGTTGACCTGACGGGCGACAGCATGGCCATGCAGCGCCTGAAGGAAGCGGCGGAAAAAGCAAAAATCGAGCTGTCCGGCGTTACCAGTACCAATAT
>CAJMOV010000349.1 GCA_905215125.1 uncultured bacterium
TCATTCAGCAGTCCTTCCCCGCCCTTAGCCGCGCGCGTTCCTGTTATTCCTCCTGCTCCTCCGGCGGATCCGCCTCTGTTTTGCAGACAAGGGTCTTTTCCACCTTGTGATCTCGGATTTCCAGGACTTTGATATGCAGGCCGGCCGCATCCACTTCAAGCTGAGTGCCGTCCTCGGGGATGGTGCCATAGGCCCCAAAGACAAAGCCGCCAAAGGTGTCGTAGGTGTCGATGGGCAGCTCGATCCCCAGCTGCTCTGCTACATCCTCCAGATCGGCGCCGCCGCGCACCTTCCACGTCTGGGAATCGACGCGCTCGATTTCCAGCTCTTCCACCGGGGCGTCCTCTTCGTCCTCCAGGTCGCCGACCAGCTGCTCAAGCAGGTCGTTCATGGTGACGATGCCCATCATGCCGCCATATTCATCCAGCACGACGGCAAAATGGTTGCGCGAGTCCTTCATCTGTCGGAATAAAACGGCGGCGCTCAACCCTTCGGGGACAAAACGGGGGGTGCGAACAGCATTTTCCATAACGCTTTCACGACTTTTATCCGGCAGGCGGAAGTAATCCTTGGCGTTTAGGATGCCGACGACGTTGTCCACCGTCTCGTCACAGACAGGGTACATGGAGTGCCGGCTTTCATGAATGGTTTTAGACCACTGCTCCTCGTCCTCATCCATCCACAGCAGGGAAACCTCCGTGCGGTGGGTTGCCAGCTCGCCGACCTCCAGGTCGTCAAACTCAAACACATTTTGGATAAGCTCCTGCTCGGAGGCGTCGATAACCCCCTTCTGACTGCCGACGTCGACCATCATACGGATTTCTTCCTCGCTGACCTCCTCGTCGTCAGCGTCGGGGTCAATGCCGCACAGGCGCAGGATGCCGTTCGTTGACACCGTCAGCACCCAGACGATAGGGGCGAAAAGACGGGAGATAAAGGAGACAAGCCCCGATATCCCCAGCGCCAGCTGCTCGGCCTTGCGCATGGCGATGCGCTTGGGCACCAGCTCGCCGAAAATCAAAGTGAAATAAGACAGGACGATGGTGATAAGCACAACGGAAATAGTGTCGATTGTCTTGACGGGTATACCGATGCCAAGACCCACCAGCCAGTCGGTCAAAAGGTCGGAAAAGTTGTCGGCGGCAAAGGCGCTGCCCAGAAAGCCGGACAGAGTGATGGCCACCTGGATGGTGGCGAGGAACCGGGCCGGCTTATTTGTCAGACGCGCCAGGCGAACGGCGCGCTTGTCGCCTTTGGCCGCAAGCTGGGCCAGCTTGTTGTCGTTCAAGGAAATAACGGCGATCTCCGCGCTGGCAAAAACAGCGTTGAGCGCGATTAAGACGATTTGCAGGATTATCTGGCCGATTATCGGTTGATCCAATTTTTACACCTCATCATGTTTTCCTAATGTAATGTATCCGCAGCAGGCGCAGTCATCGCAAAATCCGAAGAAAACACAAAAAGACATACCCGCATCTCCCGCATGGGGAAAGCCGGCATGTCCCGTATTCTC
>CAJMOV010000350.1 GCA_905215125.1 uncultured bacterium
AGGATTGCACCCCCTGCCACCCTTTATCTGTCGGATCGATAAAGGGATCGAGCCAGACGCGGATGCGATCCATCGCGTAGCCTTTAATAAAAATCAGGTAGACAACGGCAGCTACGCCTGAACCGCCCCCCAGCAGCAGCCAGAAAATATTGGTCCCGCCGATGTACATCATTACAATGCCGATAATGCCGATAATGGCGATACCGGAGATGTGCGGCTGCAGGGCCATCAGCCCGCAGGTGACGGCCAGGATGCCGATAAAAGGCGCCGTACCATAGCGCAGCGTATGCATCTTTTTGGGCCCGTAAATGGTGATCATGCTGGCAAAGCACAGAATAATCGCCACCTTAGCCAGTTCAGACGGCTGAAACTCAGTGACGCCCAGGTTTATCCAGCGCGTAGCTCCGTTATGGGTGACCCAGATGGACTTGAGCCACGCGCGCGTCGACAGCACAATACATGTCAGGATCATAGTGGGCAGGGCGAAATAATGAAACTTGTGGTAGTTTATGCGGGAGACGATGAGCATGGCGACAATGCCGACGAGGGCGAAAATGCACTGTCTGATGGCGTAGTGCATCGAGTTGCCGCCCATATAGTAATAAGCGTCGGCATAGCTGGCCGAAGTCAGGGCCACGATACCGATGGCCTGAAGCAGCAAAACCAGGATGAGAAAGGGCTGGTCCATACCGGAAAGGGCGGGCTTTTTGTTTTCCTCCATTTCCCGCACCGGCAGCTGGGACAGATCGCGCGGGGCGGAAAGGGCCGCTTGGGGCTTGAGCTTCGCTTTTTTGACAGGCCTTTGCGTGACGGCCACCTCCGTTCAACGGGTTGCGTTTAGGCGAACAGATATGCTGCGGCGCAGCACAGCGCCGTCGCCAGCGAAAAGATAAAGACGATTTTTTTCTCACTCCACCCGCACATTTCAAAATGGTGGTGGATGGGCGCCATCTTGAAGATGCGTTTGCCGCCGCTGATTTTATAATACCCGACCTGGATGATGTCGGAAAGCGTTTCAACAATATACACAATGCCGACGGGAACCAGGATGAGGGGCATGTCATAGACAAAAGCCATGGCGCACACCGCCCCGCCGAGAAACAGCGAGCCGGTGTCCCCCATAAAGACGCGGGCAGGGTTGCGGTTGTAGATCAAAAAGCCCAGCAGGCCGCCCAGCAGCGCCGCAGAAAAGAGGGACGGCGGCGTCACCCCGGCCGCCCAAAAGACGGCGCAGAAATAGAAGGTGACGACAGCGGTGACCGACGAGCACAGCCCGTCTATGCCGTCCGTCAGATTGACGGCGTTGACGGCGCCTACAATGATGAAAATAGCGAAAAACAGATAAAGTCCCCAGGGCAGCGCAATCGTCGCCCCGAAAAAGGGGACAGCCAAGGTAGGGGTGATAAACCCCTGTCCATAAAGCACTGTGATAAACAGCGCGGCGGCTGCAATCTGCAGCAGCAGCTTCTGCACGGCGGTGACGGTGTAGATGCCGGCGCTGCTGCGGCTGGG